>CAZFQH010000001.1:0-35079 GCA_964520805.1 uncultured Acidobacteriota bacterium
GTGTGGCGCGGGTGACGACGCGCGGCGGCTCGACGCGCGTGGAGGGGACCGGTCTTGTGGTGAGCGGCGCCGACGAGGTGTTGCTGCTCATAGACGTTCTTCCCGTCTACGAAGAGGACAAGACGCACCACGAGCGCACCCAGGCGCGACTCGCGGCCCTCGCCCCCTCGTACGATTCGCTGCTCGAGCGCCACGCGAAGATCCATGGCGAGCTCTTCCGCCGGGTCCGGCTCGATCTTGGCGGCGGGGCCGATCGATCGCTCTCAAGCGAGGACCTGATCGGGAAAAGCACCGATGAGGCGGTTTCACCCGCGCTGATCGAAAGGACCTTCGACGCCAGCCGCTACAACATCATCTCGAGCATCGGCGAACTGCCGCCGAACCTGCAGGGAGTCTGGGCGGGCACCTACGATCCGCCTTGGGCGAGTGACTACACGCAGAACGGCAACGTGCAGTCGGCGATCGCCAGCCTCCTGATGGCCCGCACCCCCGAGCTGATGCTGGCCTTCACCTCCTACATCGAATCGCTGGTGCCGTGGATGGAGCTCAATGCGCAAAGGATCTTCGGAGCGCGCGGCATCGTGCTGCCATCGCGCACCAGCACCAACGGCTTCAACAACGCCCTGGCCCCCCGTTTTGCCGGCGGCTTCTGGGTGGCGGGGGCGCCCTGGGCCGCGCACTTCTTCTACGACTACTACCTCCACACCGGCGACCGCCGCTATCTCGTCGAACACGTGATGCCGTTCATGGAGAAGACCGCGCTCTTCTTCGAGGACTACCTGTACGAAGGGAAGGACGGTCGGCTCGTCTTCTCGCCGACCCAGTCGCCCGAAAACACTCCGGGGAACACAAACTCACAGGCAACCTTCAACGCGACCATGGACGTGGCGGCGGCGAAGGAGCTCCTGACCCGACTCGTGGCCCTCTCCCGCGAACTCGGACGGAACCAGGAGAAGGTCAAAGTCTGGGAGCAGATGCTCGCGAAGATGCCGCCGTACATCTTGGGGCCCGAGGGCGGCGTCAAGGAGTGGTTGACGCCCCTCCTCGAAGACAACCACGCGCATCGCCACTCGTCGCACCTCTACCCGCTCTATGACGGACTGCCGGACGAGATCGCGCGGGATCCGAAGCTCAAGGCGGCCTTCAAGCGGGTGATCGAGCTGAAGCTCGAACGGCACTGGACGGACTGGCAGCGGAGCGGCGGCTATATGTCGTTCGGTCTCGTCCAGCTCGGGCAGGCGGCCACCAGCCTCGGCGAGGCCGAGCTTGCCTACCGGTCGTTCGCGCCGCTCGTCAACCGATACTGGCTGCCCAACATGGCCTCGACCCACAACTACCGAAGCCTGTTCAACATGGACGTGAGCGGCGGATTGCCGGCGGTACTGATCAGGATGCTCGTCTCCGCCGAGCCCGGCAAGGTGTCGCTTCTCCCGGCGCAACCCAAGGCCTTGCCGCAAGGAAGCATCGAGGGCCTCTTGTGCCGCGGACAGGTCGAGGTGCGCCGGCTCAACTGGAAGCCGGGTTCGGTCGAAGTGACGCTGGTCTCGTCTCGCGCGCAGCGCCTCGTTCTCGAGGCTCCCCACCCCATTCGAAGCGCGAAGCTGCGAGACGCGTCGGCGATCCTGGCAGCAGGCGACGCCCCCAACCGGCGCACGCTGACCCTTAAGGCGGGCCAGCCCGCGACGGTCGTCGTGGAGTTCCAGTGATGCGCCCGGCGCGTTCGTTCACCGCCTGTATGGCGCAGACGACGTTGGTGTTTTGCCTGGCCCTGCTAGGGTCCTCTCCGGCCAGGGCCCAGGGCGCGGTCGCGAGCACGAGCGATCCGTCGCTCGTGACCCTCGAGCGAATCTTCAAGGCGAAGGACTTCCAGCCCGAGCGCTTCGGTCCGGCGCGCTGGCTCGACGGCGGTTCCTCATACACGACCCTGGAGGCTCCGACCGGAGTGTCCTCGGCCACGGCAGACGGTGGTGGGGTTCGAGAACTGATCCGCTACGACACTCTGTCTGGCCGCCGCGAGGTGCTCGTCCCGCTCGCGCGCCTGACTCCGTCGGGTGAGACGAAGCCACTCGATATCGCGGACTACTCCTGGTCGGAAGACGGGAAGCGCCTGCTGATCTTTACGAACACGAAGCGGGTCTGGCGCATCAACAGTCGCGGTGATTACTGGGTGCTGGACCTTCCGGGCGGCGACCTGAGGAAGCTCGGGCGTGAGGCCGTGCCGTCGACCCTCATGTTCGCGAAGTTCACGCCCGACGGTCGCCGCGTCGGCTACGTGCGCGAGAACGACATCTACGTGGAGGACATCGCCGATGGGCGCGTGGTGCGCCTCACCAGCGGCGGCAGTCCCACCCTCATCAACGGCACGTTCGATTGGGTCTACGAAGAGGAGCTCGGGCTGCGCGACGGTTTCAGGTTCAGCCCGGATGGCCGGCACCTCGCCTTCTGGCAAGTGGACTCCTCGGGCCTCAAGGACTTCACTCTGATCGACAACACCTCGGAACTCTATCCGATCCTCACCCGCATCCAGTATCCCAAGGCCGGCGAGACCAACTCCGCGGTTCGGGTCGGGATCGTCTCGGCTGAGGGCGGCGCGCCTCGCTTTGTTGACGTGCCCGGCGACCCGCGCGAGCAGTACCTCGCGCGCATGGAATGGGCGGGCCCGGGCGAACTGATGCTGCAGCGCCTGAACCGCCTCCAGAACACGCTCGACGTGATGCTCGCCGACGCCGCGACCGGCGCGGTGCGCACCATCCTCTCGGAGCAAGACGAGGCCTGGGTGGACGTCGAGGACGACTTCCAATGGCTCGACGGTGGCCGCCGGTTTGTGTGGCTCAGCGAGCGCGATGGATGGCGGCGCGCCTACGCTTTCCCGCGCCAGGGCGGCGCGCCGGTGCCGCTGACCCCTGCGGGTGTGGACGTGATCCAGCTCCTGAGCGTCGATGAGCGTGGCGGCTTCTTGTACTACATCGCGTCCCCAACCGAGCCGACACGGCGCTACCTGTTCCGCGCCAGAGTCGACGGCAAGGGCCCGGCCGAGCGCCTGACCCCCGTGGGCGAGCCCGGAACGCACGGTTACCAGATTTCTCCCGACGCGCGCTTCGCGATCCACAACGTCTCCCGTTTCGAGACGCCGCCCATAACCGACCTCGTGCGCCTGCCTGACCACACGCGGGTGCGGGTGCTTGCGGCTAACGAGCGCCTGCGCGCGAAGGTGGAGGCCTTGCGCCGTGCGCCCGTCGAGTTCTTCCGCGTCGAGATCGAGAAGGGAGTGGAACTCGACGGCTGGCGGATGAAGCCGCCCGTGATGGAGCCCGGTAGGCGCTACCCGCTCCTGATTCACGTTTACGGCGAGCCCGCGGCGCAGACCGTACTCGACCGTTGGGGCGGCAATAACTATCTGTGGCACCAGATGCTCGCTCAGCAAGGCTACGTCGTGGTGAGCGTCGACAACCGTGGCACTCCAGCGCCGCGGGGTCGCGCCTGGCGCAAATCGATCTACCGGCAGGTCGGCATCCTCGCTTCGCAGGATCAGGCCGCGGCGGTTCGCAAGATGCTGGAGTCGCCGTATCTCGACGCCGCGCGTGTGGGCTCGTGGGGGTGGAGCGGCGGCGGGCAAATGACCCTGAACGCGCTCTTCCGCCATCCGGAGCTCTACAAGACCGGAATCGCGGTCGCCTTCGTGGCCGATCAGCGCCTGTACGACACCATCTATCAGGAACGCTATATGGCGCGTCCTCAGGACAATCCCGAGGGGTATCGGCTCGGCTCGCCGATCACGTTTGCCGACAAGCTTCAGGGCAATCTGCTCATTGTGCACGGCACCGGAGACGACAACGTTCACTACCAGAACACGGAGAGACTGGTCAACGCCCTCGTAGCCGCCAACAAGCGCTTCACCATGATGGCCTACCCGAACCGCGCGCACGGCATCTCGGAAGGGGAGGGCACGTCGCTCCACCTCTACGATCTGATGACGAGCTTTCTCGAGAAGAACCTACCCAAAGGCCCGCGGCCGAACTGAGCCGTTCTCAGGCGCGCCCCGCCCGAGGTTCAGCGCGCGGGCGCGCCGGTGATTCGGACCTCCACCTTTGTGTTCGCGGTTTTTTCGAGCCACACCAGCAGGTCGGTGCCCTGCAACGTCTGCCTTCGTCCGAGCCGCAAGCCCGGACCTTCATCCAGCCGTCGACCGTCGACCGAGACCGCGGCGGCCCCGTCCCCGAAGCCCTCGATCACCACGAGCGCGTTGGCGAGCGGCTGGGCCTCGCTCGCCGCGATCTCGATGGCCAGATCGCCACAGCCCTGACCAGACGAGCAGCGCAGCGTGTACGCCCGCTGGCCGATGTCGTAGCCGCGGCTTTGCGCCTCGCCGCTCACCACTTTGAGCTCAGGCGCCCGGTTCCACGAGCGGGCGAGAGGCACGAGGGATTCCGGAGCGCCGAAGGTCGCCCCGTAGAGCAGCGCCACCCATGAATATCCATTTCCCTCATCGTGCTCGGGGGGGTAGTTCTGGGAGATCGACCAGCTGGTGGTGCGGTCGGCGGCCTGAACGAAGCGGCCGTCCGAGCGCACCAGACTCTCCGGCCAGTGGTTGTAGGCCGGGAAATTCTTCACTTCGTCCCGCACCCGGCCTACGTAGACGCGCGGCTTGGTGCCCGGTTCGTAGATCACGAAGGGCCGCGCCTGCGCGCGCATGTTAACCACCTGGATGACCGGCGTTTCCGGCTTGAGGTCGCGCACCATGCTCGGGTCGACCGCCAGGTTGCGCCGGTCGCGCGTGCTGACACTCTGGTCGTCGGGCCAGGAGTAGGTGGCGCTGCGACCGTCGAGATCCACGTAGGTGAGCGCGTCGTTGCGCAGCACGTCTTTCGCGTTCTGACCGGGATGCGCGAGGACGCTGGTCTCCTGAATCTGGAGCCACGGGAACGCCCGCGAGGCTTCGGGCCGGCGCCAGCGAACCTTGCGCACGCCCGTGCCGTCGGGCAGAAAGGTGTAGTACTCGTCCACCCACCAGGCGAAACCGCTGCGTTCGTTCGCGGTCCAGTTGTTGTCGTGCCCGCTCACCGGCGCGTAGCGCCAATGCACCACCACGCGCGCCTCGGTGCTCTCGACGATTCGGACCGACGAGTACGTCGTGTGAATGTCCTGCATGTGTTCAACGCAGCCCTCGTGGTTGCCGCTCTCCATGCTCTGATCGGCGAGCCACAGGCCGTTTTCGGTGACCCAGGCGGGCGAGTACCGCAGGCCGCGCCAGAAGACCACCCGCACCGGAGAGCCGTCGAACTGAACCACGATGTCGGCGTGGTCGGACACCGGCCAGAGCGCATCCCAGTCTTCGTAGTAGCGCAGCTTCGTGTAGTAAGCGCCGAAGCGCCCAGGGCCCGCGGGCCCCGAGGGCAGCACGCGCTCGGGGAGGTCGGGCTTGATGGACGCCTGCGGCCGACGTGCCTCGCGCGCGAGCTCTTCAGGGTCGAGCGCTCGGTCGAAGAGGCGGACCTCGTCGAGGATCCCGTCGAGCGAAAACCACGATGGCAGGGTGCCCTCGGCCGGAGGCACTGGATGAGACGGCATGACCTTTGTCCGGTTGGCTCCGAGCACGAGGTCCTGCTCGGGAGCCGTCTTGAGCGCTCCAGGTGTTTCGAGACGCCCCGCTTCAACCCCGTTCACATACAGGCGGACACCCTCGTTCTCGCGAAAGACCGCGGCGACATGGGTGAAGCGCCGCAGCGGCAGGGCCTGGGCCGATTCGACCGAAACCCATCGCCCGCCCACCGAAAGGCGCAAGCCGAGTTCGCCCCGCGGCCCGACGCCGAAGAAGTAGCCGGCTTCGCCGTCCTCCTCCTGGGCCACGATCGGACACCAGTTCCAGGGGTAGGCGGCGAGAGCGATCCACCCGTCCACGCTGAACGTCGAAGCGATCCGTGGCGCCTCCGCGGCTTTTTGGGAGACATGCGTGGTGTAACCGTCCAGGCGCAGCGCACGGCCGGACACGCCCTCGACCAGCTTGAAGCCGCCTGCCACCGATTCGGTCGACTCAAAGCGCCAATGAGCCAGGGGCGGCCCCTCGGCAGCCAGCGATGCGCCGGGCGCGCTGGTGATCGTCAGCAACAGTGCGGTGAGACCGCGCAGGTCAAGGGTCATGGCTCTCCTCCGTTTCCATTTTGCTTTTTGATTCATTGTGTCCCGATTCTTTGCGGAAGCGACAGGTGGGAATCGTCGAAGGTCTCGCGAAAGTTGCGGGGCGAGACGCCGAACACGTTCTTGAAGGCGCGTGAAAAATGGAACGCGTCCCGGAAGAGAAGCTCGGCCGCGACCTGCTTCACGGTGTGACCTGGATCTTCGAGCAGCTTCGCTGCCCGGTTCATCCGAAGCCGGGTCAGGAATTCGTAGGGCGTCTGGCGGTCGTAGCGTTGAAACAACCGGCAGAGATAGGCCTCGCTCACGTGACACTCGCGCGCGGTTTCACCGAGTTGGGTCAGCCGCACGTGGTGTTCCTCGATGTGCTGCCGGCAACGCAGATAGGTGGAGAACGCGGCGGTGTGATCCTCGTGGCCCGGCGAGAGCGCCGCGGCGATCCGCAACATCAGGTAGTGGAGGCGCGCGCTCGCGAGTTCGTTCGCCATGGCGCCACCCCGCGAGCCGTCGTGCACGAGGTCGTCGAACGCGCGCTGGATGTCGGCCGGACTGTCCACATGGCACCAGGCACCCTGGGCGAGCCGGCAATCGAGCAACATACGAGTCGCATCGGCGCCCACGAAGTCCACGAAATACTTGCTGGGCGGGTCATCGCGATTGGCGGCGATTCGGTGTGGAGTTCTGGGCCCATAACAGAAGACGAGGCCGGGCCGGAGCGCAACGTCCTGCCCGGCGATCTGAAGACTGCCCCGGCCCGAGGCCACGAACTCGAGGCCGAGGTAGGGGAAGTTCGCGCGGTCGATGAGGTAGTCGGGATGACATCGCTCGAAGCCGCCGCAAACGACGGCCAGAGACGCCTCCGCGGGGGGTGCGAGGTCAAGATAGAACGAGCGGACGTACTTCACCTGGCGCGAAAAAAACGCCGGTTGCGACCTTTCCCGCTCTCTCTGCTCCAATCTGGACTCCTTCCAATCTCAGGTCATGAATCGCGATGGAGTCTAGCCCAGGAGGCAAAGCCCCGGTCAAAATGCTTGCTTTAAGGCCCATTCAGAGAACCGACGGGATTAGCCAGGGTTCGGTGAGGTCAATAAAAGACATGCAATGGTCAATAATCACTATTTCATTTCGGTAACGGTCCCACGATCTTTTTGTTACATTCAGAACTGTATACAAGCCTTGGTGCGGCGCGAACGCCCCTGGGGCGACGGTTCGGCGGTTGTCTGAGGGAGACAACTTTTTTCGACGGACGATCAAGTCCAACCAGACGGAGGGTACTTATATGAAGTTCACGAAATCCTGGCGCCTCGCGATTGTGGCTGGCCTGATGGCCACCGTGAGTGTGGCGCAGGCGCGAATCGATGGGACGATCGAGGGAAGGGTTCTGGACAGCCAGGGCCTCGCCGTGCCCGGCGCGACCGTGACGGTTTCGAGTCCCGCCCTCATCCAGACCGCGGTCGTCGTCACCGGTGCCGAGGGTCGCTATCGCGCGACACGGCTGCCGCGAGGCGTCTACTCCGTGCGGGTCACGATGGACGGCTTCAGGACCCGCGAGCTCACCGGCATCGTGCTTTCGGTTGGCAAGGTGCTAGTCATCGACCCCACGATCGAACCGGGCGGAACCACGGAGTCGGTCACGGTCGAGGCCGAAACGCCGGTGATCGACACGCAGCAGGTGAAGAACGTGCAGACGATCACGAGCGAGGTGATCGATCAGGTGCCCCTGAGCCGCAACCCGATCCTCGGCCCAACGCAACTGGCTCCCGGAGTGGTCGAGCGCACGTCTTCCGGATCGAGGCGCAACGAGACAAACTTTACGGTTGATGGCGCCAACGTGCAGGCCCCGGATCAGGGCTACTCGGAAGCGAACGTGAGCTGGGACGCGGTCGAGGAAATCGAGTTCATCACCACTGCCAATCCGATGGAAAACTACGGCGCGATCGGAGGCACGCTCAACCTCGTGACCCGGACCGGCAGCAACAAGATGCAGGGCATGGCGTCGTACTACTTCACGAACCGCGGGCTGTCGCAGGTCCTGTTGCCGCAAGAACACTCGAACACGCTCCGGATCGGACAGCCGAGCCTCGCCGAGTACGAACGCGACCTGTCGCTACGTCTGTCGGGTCCCCTGCGCAAAGACCGGCTCTGGTTTGTCGTGAACTACCGTCTCTTCAAGGACGAGAAGGCCGGCACCTTCGTGCCGGCGACGATCAACGGAAAGCAGTTCGACAACTACGCGGCGCCGCTCGACCAAAAGTGGTACTTCGGCAAGCTCACCGCCCAGATTACTCCGAAGGTCCGCTGGTTCGGCAGCTACACCTACTCGGCGGGCGACGCGCCGCAGGAGCTCGCCTCGGCGCCGCCTCGCCGAACGCTTGAAGCCACAAGGCACTGGGCGGCCAAGCAGCACACGGCATCGAGCCAGCTGACCTGGACGCTCTCGCCACGGACGCTTCTCGACGCGCGCTTCGGGATCTGGCGCTTCAAATACGACGGCACCTCCCAGGACGGGACCGAAGCGAATCCAGCCTACTTCGACGAGTTCAGCGGTTATCAGTACGGGCGCTGGAGCGGGGGCCGCGACGGCACCGACAAGCGCAACTACAACGCCTCGGCGGCGGTCACCCACTTCCTAGACAACTGGGGCGGCTCTCACGAGCTCAAGGCGGGCATTGAGTACCAGAAGCTCAATGGCGGTTTCTACTTCTCGAGCGAGAACTCGATCGGCGAGTGGCGCACCTACCGCGACAACATCTACTACTACCGCGGCCTGCTCGGCCTTAGCGGTCCCGACCCGGTGCGCGGCGACGGCCTCCTGACCTTCCTGACCGCCTCCACCGAGGAACTCGGCAGCGGCGTACCCAGTCTGTTCGCGCGCTCTGGAGGCTTCGTTTCGGACGTGTGGCGAATCAACAGCCGTCTCACTTTGAACCTCGGTCTGCGGTACGACTCGACCAAGTCCCGAATCGACGATGTCACCAAACCCGCCGCCGACCCGCTGGCGCAGGCGATCGGTCAGGCGGTATTCGTGCCGCGCTTTGGCATCAACCCCTTCGGTGCGCTCAGCTCTGCCGGTCAGGACAACCGGATTCCGTGGAGCGGCTTCTCTGGTCAGGTGGGAGCGGCCTTTGACCTGACGGGCGACCGAAAGACGATCCTCAAGGCCAGCGCTTCGAGTTACCAGGAACGACTGCTCGGCTGGCACGTCAATTTCGGCGTGCCGAGCGGACAGGCCAGCTTCCCGATGAACTGGTTCGACCTGAACGGCAACGGCAGGCCCGATCTGCCGGGCACCGACCGCTACGTCCAGGCCAACAACGCGAGCCCCATCGCCTTGCAGGGCACGACCTGGCATCAGAACGTGGACCCGAATCTCAAGACGCCCTACGTGCTCGAATACCGCCTCGGCATCGAGCGACAGATCGGCGGTTTCAATGTGGGCGTGGCCGGCATGTACCGCGATCGCAAGAACCTGATGACCTCCCTTCTCTACGATCTCAACAGCAAATCGTATTGGAGCGACGCCAGCTCGGGCTATTGGGTTCCGTTCACCACCACCGTCCCGGCCGCGGGCACCAGCTTCCCGGCCACGCCGACGACGGTCTATTTCCAGAAGACGAACTCCCCGGCCGCATTCACAAGGATCACGAACATTGACGCGAAGGCGCGCTACCAGGCGCTCGAAGTGACGACGAACAAGCGCTGGAACGGTCGCTACATGGTGGGTGGGTCGGTCGTGTTCTCGAAGAACTACGGCAACTATGAAGTCTGGGGAAATAACAACGGTCTCGGGCAGTTCCAGACCCCGAACTACGCCGTCAATCGCGGCGACTCGCGCGAGCCTTTCGACCGTCCCGTCGTGGTCAAGCTGTTTGGCAGCGTGAAGATGCCGGCCGAGGTGCGCATGTCTTATAACTTCTTCTACACCGACGGCGCGCCCTGGAACCGGACGGTGACCGTTCAGCCCCCGGCCGCGTGGGCCGCCGCGAACGGCGTCTCAACCGCGAGCCAGACGATCTGGGTCGAGCCGCGGGGCAATCGGCGCGACCAGGCGATCACCAACCTTGACCTCCGGCTCGAGAAACTGTTCCGTATCTCCGGCCGCCACGAGCTCGGCGTTTTCATTGACGCCTTCAACGTAACCGGCTTCTCCTATCTCACGTTCCAATCCAATCCCGGTGGAACCTGGTCCCCGACCGATGTGGGCGTGACCACCGGCACCTTCAGCCCGGCGTCCACCAGCGCGCTCAGTCAGACCGGCGTTCGAACGTTCCGTCTGTCGGTTCGGTATAACTTCAACTAGCGGGTGAAGCCCAGGGCCGTGGACGGCTCCGCTTGTGGAGCCGTCCGCGTCCGCCGACCGTGGGCCGAGTGCCTGAGGGACCCCGTATGCTCCGCTCGATGCGACTCGACGCCCATCAGCATTTCTGGCGTTACGACCCGGCGCATCATGCGTGGATGACGGACGCGATGGGTACTTTGAAGCAGGATTACCTTCCTGAAGACCTGGCCCCGCTCCTTCAGGCGACTGGATTCGAGCGAACGATCGCAGTGCAGGCGCGCCAGATGACCGAAGAAACCGAATGGCTGCTCGCTCTCGCCGACCAGCACACGTTCATCCACGGCGTCGTGGGCTGGGTGGACCTGCGTTCGCCCGACCTTGGGGCGCAGCTCAGAAGGTTCGGCGCGAACCCGAAGCTTGTGGGCGTACGCCACGTGGTCCACGACGAACCCGACGAAGACTTCATGCGGCGGCCCGATTTCCGTCGCGGGATCGCGCGCCTCGCGGACGCCGGTCTCACCTACGATCTGCTGCTGCGTCCCCCGCACCTCAAGGCGGCGATCCTCCTGGTCGATGAGTTCAAACACCAGCCCTTCGTGCTCGATCACATCGCCAAGCCCGGGGTCGGGGAAGCGTCGGTCTCGCCCTGGAAGGAGGATGTGTGTCGTCTTGCCGAACGACCGAACGTGTTCTGCAAACTCTCCGGCCTCGTCACGGAGGCCGATTGGAACGGGTGGCGGCCCGACGACTTCCGGCCAGCCCTTGATGTCGTGTTCGAGGCGTTTGGTGCCGAACGACTGATGATCGGCTCCGATTGGCCGGTCTGTACGCTGGCCGCGGACTATGCGACCACGATGGGTGTCGTGATGGATTTTGTGCACGACCTTAAAGCGTCAGAGCAGGCCTCCATCCTGGGTGGGAACTGTGCGCGCTTCTACGGCCTGACCCAGATCGAGGAGGCTGCATGAGCCGGATGCTTACCGCCGTGTTGCACGGACCGCGGGACTTGCGCGTCGAGGAGCGCCCGATCCCGGAGCTCGAGCCCGGCATGGTGCTCGTGCGGGTTCGTCGGCTTGGCCTCTGCGGCACCGACGTTCACTACTTTGAGGAGGGGCGGGTGGGAGCCTTCGTGGCCTCGGCGCCCTTCGTGCTGGGCCATGAGTTGTGCGGCGAGGTGGCGGCCGTAGCAGATGGGGTCCAACGGCCGAGGGTGGGCGACCGCGTGGTCGTGAATCCGGCCCGACAATGCGGGCAGTGTGAGTTCTGTCGGGCGGGTCGCGGCAACTTGTGCCTCAACATCCGGATGTTGGGTAGCGCCAGCACGCGTCCTCCGACGGACGGCGGTATGGCCGAGTACCTGAAGGTCGGGGCGGAGCAGTGCTACGTGATGCCCCCGCAGATGGACGACGGTATCGGCGCCCTCATGGAGCCTCTGGCGGTGGCGCTTCAGGCCCTTCACCGGGCCGGTTCAGTCGCCGGCCGTCGTGTGCTCGTGTGTGGAGGCGGCCCCATCGGCCTTCTGATCGCGCTCACCGCACGCGCGTTTGGCGCTTCGACCGTGGCCCTCACCGACCCAGTGCCCGAGCGCCGGGAGCTGGCCCTCGCGATGGGCGCCGACGTGGCCTTCGAGGCCCTGTCCGCTGATCTCCCCAATCAGGGCGTGTTGCCGATCGGAGCCGGGATCGACGAGGGGTTCGAAGTGCTGTTCGAAGCCTCGGGCGCCGGGGCCGCGACCGAGCAGGCGTTCGAGCTCGCGCGGCGCGGCGCGACCATCGTTCAGGTCGGCTCGCCCCTGGAGGCGCGAACGCCGCTTCCGCTCCGGCAGTTGCTCGTGAAGGAGCTGCAGTTTGTGGGATCGTTCCGTTACGGGAACGTCTGGGAACAGGCGATCCGCCTCGGGGCCTCTGGACGGCTGAACCTGAAGCCCCTCATCACCCACGTGCTGCCGTTCACTCAGGCGCGCGAGGCGCTGGAGCTGGCGGCGGCGCGGGGGGCTGCCCTGAAGGTTCAAATCGATATCGGTTCAAGGAATCAGGGAGGTATGGACCACCCATGAATACGGCGACCGAAGTCGCTCCGCGAACGAGCACCGCCCTTCAGTACCGTCCGCTCGGCGCTACGGGGATCAACGTCTCCAGCCTGAGTTTCGGGGCCTCCTCCCTCGGCGGGGTCTTTCGCGAAGTCCACGAGGCCGAAGGCATCGCCGCGGTCCACACCGCGCTGGATCTCGGCATCAACTACTTCGACGTCGCGCCGGCCTACGGCGGCACGCGAGCGGAGACCGTGCTCGGTCGGGCCCTTCGTGGCGTGCCCCGCGACCGGTTCTATATCTCGACCAAGGTCGGGAAGTACACGAGCCCGACGAGCTACGGCGAGGACCATTTTGACTACTCGCGCGAGCGGATCCGCGCTTCCCTCGACGAGAGTGCCTCTCGCCTGGGAGTCGACTACTTCGACATCGTGCACCTGCACGACATCGAGTACCAGGGTCGTCGCCATGTGGAATGGGCTCTTCGCGAGGGGATCGAGGCGCTGCAGGAACTGCGGCGGGAGGGCCGGATCGGCGCCATCAGCTTCGGCATCCACCCGATGGACCTGTGGCGCCGTGTACTTGCGGACTGCGACGTGCAGGCCGCCCTCGTCCACAACCACTACTGCCTGAACGACACGCGGCTGCTGGAGCTCCTGGCCGTGGCGACCGCGCGCAGGATCGGGATCATCAACGGCTCTCCGTTCGCAAGCGGCCTGTTGACCGATCGCGGGCCGGCGGCCTGGCACCCCGCAGGCGAGCCCGACCGCGCGCTGTTTCGGCGCGCCGCCGAGCACTGTGCCAGTCGTGGCACGAGCATCAGTCAGCTTGCGCTCCAGTTCGCAAGCCAGCATCCGCAGATTCCGACCACGCTCTTCAGCTCGGCGAGCGCCGAGTCGGTTCGCCGCAACGTCGCCTGGCACACTCAGCCGGCAGATCCCGAGATCGTGGCCGAAGTCATGGAGATTCTGCGCCCGGTGCGCGATAAAGACTGGAACTACTGAAGTGATGTGAGGGAGGCGAGCGTGAGCAAAAGAAACTGGCGGCTCTTGGTGGCCCTGGGCTTGTCGGCGTGTGCGCTCGCTTCCGCGCCGGGATCCGTGGCCGCTGGTTCGGGCGCGCCCCCGCGGCCTCCAAACGTCGTTTTCATCCTCGCCGACGATCTGGGTTACGGCGACATTGGAGCCAACAACCCTCAGTCCCGGATTCCCACGCCGCACATCGACCGCATCGCGCGCGAGGGGATGCGCTTTACCGACGCCCACTCTCCGGCTGCCGTGTGCACACCGAGCCGCTACGGCATCCTCACCGGACGCTACGCGTGGCGGACCTGGCTGAAGCAGGGCGTGGTCGGGGGCTATACGCCGCCGCTGATCGAGCCCGACCGGCCCACCGTCGCATCATTCCTCAAGCAAAACGGCTATACCACCGCGATGATCGGCAAGTGGCATCTCGGTCTCGGCTGGGTCCGCGCGAACGGTTTCGTGGGAACCGCGGCGAACGCCGAGCAAAACGTCGCCGGGTCATGGCAGGACGGCGAGGCCGCAAAGGGCATGAATGTGGATTTCGATAAGCCGGTCAAGGGCGGCCCGCGGGACCTGGGCTTTGACTACGCCTACTTCACCGCGGCCTGTCCGACGATGGACGGTCCCTTCACGTTCATTCGGAACGATCGCCCGACCGCGCGACCCGACCGGAAGATCTTCATCGACCCAAAGGCCGAGGAGGAGTACGGCCGCCCTCGGCCTGGGTGGATCGCACCCGGCTTCTCGCTCGAAACCGTGGATATCGAGTTTGTGAACGAGGCGATCTCGTTCATGCGGCGCAGTGTCGCCGAGCAACCGGGGCGCCCTTTTTTCGTTCACTTGTCCTTGTCTTCGCCTCACACCCCCTGGCTCGTTCCGACCTTTGCCCAGGGTGCTAGCGAAGATGGGCCGCGCGGGGACCTCGTCACCGTCGCGGACTGGGCGGTGGGAGAAGTAAGGGCAGCGCTTGATCGACTCGGGGTGTCCGGCGATACGCTGCTCATCTTTACGAGCGACAACGGCCCGCACCCAGGCATCGATGAACATGCCTCCGCCGGCGCCTTCCGCGGGTACAAGTCGCACACCTGGGAAGGAGGTCATCGCGTCCCCTTGGTCGCGCGCTGGCCGGGCCACATTCCTGAAGGTGTCCTAAGCCCCGAGCCCGTCGAGCTCACCGACCTCATGGGCACTCTTGCCGGCGTTCTCGGCCGGGATCTGCCGAAGGACGCCGGACCCGACAGCTACGACATCTCGCCCGCGCTCTTCGGCCAGCGGCTGGGACGGCCGATCCGCGAGGCGATCGTCTCGCACTCCGTCAACGGCGCGTTCGCGATCCGCCAGGGCCCGTGGAAGCTGATCCTCGGGACCGACGGATCGGGCGGCTGGGTCCCTCCGGCCGACAAAGCAGCGAGCCCCGACCGTCCCGGCCAGCTCTACAACCTCGATACGGATCCGGGTGAGCAGAAAAACCTCTACGCCGACCGTCCCGAGGTCACTGCGCGTCTGCGCGATCTTCTCGCCTCCTATCGGGCGAGCGGGCGCAGCCGACCGCAGCGGTAGCGCCCCCGGCCTCGGAGGCGATCAACCCTCCTTTCTCGGGTCACCTATCGCGATGGATTCCTAAACGCACGATTCACACCTTTCCCGAAAACAACTCATTAGGCACATTCTTGAGAATCCAAACGATCGGCCTTGATCAAGGAGGGGTCAGAAAAAGGCATGCATTGAGCCCCGAGGCGACCGCCGCGACCAGTCCACCAGCAACCTGGATATCCGCCTTGAGCAGCTCGTCCGTCTTGCGAGCCGCCACGAGATCGGGTATTCGTCGATGCGTTCAACGCGACCGGCTTCTCGTACCTGAACTATCAGTCGAACCCGGGAGGCACCTGGGCACCGACTAACATCAATGCGATCACGGGCACTTACAGCCCGGCGTCAACCGGCGCCCGCAGTCAGGTGGGCGTGCGGACCCTCCGGTTCGGCGTTCGCTACAGTTTCAACTAACTCCCGGCAAACCCCTGTGCTCCTCAGATGAGGCGGCAAACCAGTGGCTGGGCTCTGACGGAGGAAACCAGTGATGGAACGGTATTCGGTCAACCTCGGTTCGCGTGGAAGGTGTTCCCCCCCAAGCGGTTGGTCCTATTGGCCAACCGCGCCGACCGGGCTCTCTTCGCTTCGTCGCGTTGCGCTCGCTGCTAGTTCGAGCGAGGCATTGGCAGCGTAACTTGCGTCCACCCAGGCGGGGTCCGTCTCGGCGTAGACCGTCGTGATGCCGCCGCCCTTCAGGCTCACGATCAGGAAGGCGCGGCCGTCGCGGCCGCGCGAAAGCCGCTCGACCAGCACCTCGTCGGGTCCCGCGAAGCTCACGCCGCCGAGGTAGTAGCCCTCGGGGGCACCAGGCTCGAAGCGTTCTCGACGCGCAGCTCGGGGTGCTCACGCTCGAAGTCCAGCCGGACCGAGCCGTCCTGGACGCTCGCCTTGAGCAGCGCCTCGTAACGCAGGCGCTCGGTGGCGTCCGCGAAGCGGTCGGTCCGGCCGCGCAAGCCGACCGTGCCCGGCGGTTCGCTCGTGATCTCGAAAGCGGCGTCGCCGGCGCCTTTGGGGTTGACTCGACCGGCGAGCGTGGCGGTGAGCTCCAGCGCAGCGGGCCGATCCGAGGCAATGTGAATGACGATCACGTCGTCGGTGGCGGAAGCGAACACCTCTCTTTGAACCATGGCGCCGCCAACCCGGTAGCGGGTCGTGGCGATCGCCGTGTCGAGGTCCAGCTCGCGGCGGTACTCGGAGGGGAACGCGTGATCGGGCAGGGTCAGGATGAGGTCGCCGAGCGGCTGGAAGCGCGCCTGTTCCCAGACCTTCGGCATCATGCTGCGCTCGAAGAGCGCCTCTGCTTCGGCAAGACGGCCGGAAAACACGAGCTTCCGGATCTCCGGCAGCGAACGGTGGCCGTCGGGCGGGTTTGGATCGTAGGGGCCGCCGGTCCAGACCGTGGCTTCGTTCAGGGCCAGACGTTCGCTGTGCGTGCCGCCGAATACCATCGCGCCGAGCCGGCCGTTGCCCACCGGCAGCGCCTCGATCCAGGCCGCCGCGGGGCGGTGATAGATCAGCTTCAGGTTTTGTTGGGCTTCGTCCGAACCGTAGGGCGCCGTTCCACCGGCCGCGGCCGCCCCGAGCGCGGCGGCTGCGAGCAGGCCGAGCGCGCGCCGGGCCATCAGATCGCGGGTACTCGCTTGAAACGCTGGACGGTATCTATGTCGAGGATGGAGACGCCGGTGTCGATCGTCGCGGGCACCGGACCGAAAGGTGCTGACCCCAGAGCTCCTGTCGGGTGGCGGGCCGCGTGGGCCAGAAGCATCGACATGTAGCCCATCAGATACGGGTTCTGGCCGACCGTGCCGCGGATCTCGCCGCTCTCGATCAGCTCGATCACCGGGGTCGAGAAGTCGAAGGCCAGGATCTGGACCTTGCCCTTGCGTCCGAGGTTGCGCACGGCCGCGGCCGCGCCGGGCCCTGGGTTTCCGTGGGCGCAGAAGATGCCGGTGATCCCCGGGTTGGCCTGCAGCATCGCGGTGATCTGGGTCTCGGCGCGCGCGACGTCGCCCTCGTCGTTGACGGTGGCGATGATGCGAATCTCGGGGCCGAAGCGCTGGAGCCCGGCCGTGAAGCCCTCCACACGGCTGCGCAGGTGGTCGGGTCCCGGGAAGGTCGAGATGCCCACCTCGCCTTTGCCGCCGAGCCACCCGGCGAGCGCCTCTCCGGCCGTGAAGCCGGCGTTGTAGTTGTTGGTTCCGACGAAGGCGAGCCGCTTGCTGTTGGGAGCGTCCGAGTCGAAGGTGACCACCGGGATGCCGGCGGCGATGGCTTTGTCGATCGCGGGGGTGAGGGCCACGGCCTCGGCCGCGGTGACCGCGATCCCGTCCACCTTGCGGGCGACGAGCTGGTCAATGGTGCGCGCCTCGAGTGCGGCGTCCCACTCCGCCGGGCCCTTGAGTTCGACGGTTACGTGGGGGCCGATCGCGGCGGCCGCGTCGCGCATGCCGGCGTACGCCCAGTTGAAGAACTCGCTGCCGCTCAGGAACACCACGGTGGCGTAGGTCTCGGTCGGGC
This sequence comes from uncultured Acidobacteriota bacterium, assembly GCA_964520805.1. Classification (GTDB taxonomy): domain Bacteria; phylum Acidobacteriota; class Vicinamibacteria; order Fen-336; family JAGNNV01; genus JAGNNV01. Next base: position 17,573 of record CAZFQH010000001.1, read on the forward strand.
GCGCTCCGGCCGCGGGCGCGGGCGCGCGGTTGCACGACGTCGCAAGCGCGAACCCGCAGGCGAGAGCGGCCGTCCTGATGGCCGCGTTGCGCCTCATCGCTTGACCCCCGCCGCAGCCGGCCTGGCCGTGACGCGCACGGAGGCCGGGCCCGTCTTTTCAACCGGCAGCCACAGCACCAGATCGGTCCGGTCAAGGCCGCGCACGTGCCCGAAACGCATGCCCTCGGTCCGCCCGAGCGCGCGGCCATCGAGTGTGACCACGGGTTCGGCCTCGCCCCACCCCTCGATCTTCAGGGAAACGTTCTCGAGCGGGGCGTCCTCGCTCGCGTCGAGCCGGAACGAGAGGTTTGCGCCCGCGCCATCGCGGCGCAGCAGATAGCCGCGCTCAGTGCGGTCGTAAGCGCCGCCGCTCCAGCCGGGCCCGCTCACCGTGAGCGGGGGGGCCTGCACCCACGAGCGCCCGAGCCGCGCGATGTCTCCGGGCATTGGCTTCGTCCTGGCCCCATAGATCCAGGTCGCGTAGTAGGCGCCATCCGGGCGTTGGTGAATGGGCGGGCCGCCCCACGAGAGAGAGAAGTGCGACGGTCGGTCGGGCATGATCGCGTAGCGGCCATCCGAGGGGATTTCCGCCACCGGCCAGTGGTTCCACCAGGGAAAGGCGGAAACGTCGCGCCGCGACTCGATCTTGAACACGCGCATGCGGGCGCCGGGCTCGAAGATCTCGAAGGGCTTGTACTCGGACTTCAGGTTCACGATCTGGATCACCGGAGCCTTCGGCCGTTCGTCCTTTGAGAAGTCCGGCATTTCGTTCCGCCAGGAGTAGAGGTGCGACTCGCCCTTCAGGTTGACGAGGGTCAGCGCGTCGAGGTTGATCACGTCCTCCGGCCGGCTCCCCGGCTGCGCGAGCACGATGAACTCCGAGGGACCAAGCGGCTTCCCGCTGGTCCACATCACCACCTTACGAACCGCGAGGCCGTCCGGGAAGAACGTGAAGTACTCGTCGACCCAGTCGGACCAGCCGGTGCGCGCGTCGGGCTGCGAAAACTCCTGCCGCACGCTCACGGGCGCGTATCGCCAGTGCACCACGACCCGCGCCTCGGTGTTTTCGATGATGCGCACGTGCGAGTAGCGGTTCTGCGGGTCGAGCATGTGCTCGAAGCAGCCCTCGTGGTCCGTGAAGTGTTCGGCGCTCTGGTCGGCCATCCACGTCCCGTTCTCCATGACCCAGGCCGGGGAATAACGCGTCCCGCGCCAGAAAACCACCCTGAGCGGGGATCCGTCGAACTGCACCACGACGTCCGGGTGTTCACTGACCCGGAAGAGTGCGTCCCACTCCGGGTAGTAATTGAGGTGCGTGTAGTAAGCGCCGAAGCGGCCCGGACCCTTGGGACCCGAGGGCATCACGCGGGGCGGAATCTCGGGCTCAGCCGGCGGCCTCGCGGCGGAGACTTCGGCCCGCAGATCGGCGGCCGTGCGGGCCGTCCCGTGGATCTTCACTTCGTCGAGGATTCCGTCGAGCGTGAACCACGCGGGGAGCGTCGCCTGCGGCCGCACGGGGTGTGACGGCACGCGTTTCTCGTGATTCATTCCGATCAGAAGATCGACGTCTTTTGCCCGCGCAGGGCCACCGCTTGCACCGCCCGCCGAGCCGAGATCGGCGGAGGGCTGAAGCTCGCTCCGCTCGCACCGGCGTGCGACCACTCCGTCGACGAAGAGCGTGATGCCGGCCTCGGGATCGTAGGTGGCGGCCATGTGGGTGAAACGCCGCAGGGGGAGCGTCGGCTTGGTCTGGCACTTCAGCCAATGGCCGGCGGCCGAAAGCTCGAGGCCGATCTCTCCGAGGGGGCCGATCCCGAAGTAGTACCCGGCGTGTTCGTCGCGTTCGTGGTCCACCACGGGCGCCCAGTTCCAGGGATAGGAGGCGAGTGCTATCCACGCTTCCACCGTGAAAGCACCCGTGATAACCGGCGCAACGGCGTGGTTACGACGGACCAGGGAGGTAAAGCCGTCGAGCCGGATCGCCTGTCCGACGACCCCCTTCACGCGGGTGATCCGTCCCTCGATCGCATCGCTGATCGAGGCGGCACGGTCACGCGCTACGTCCGCGCCGGGGTCGTCGTCGAACGACCACCACGCGAGGGGCGACGAGGGTTGCGCGGGCTGGGCGTGCCCGGCGCTCGACGCCACGAGGGCCAGCGCGAGGCTAAGGGCGACTCGCGCGCTCACCACGTCCCGCGCTCGCCGAGGTCGTTCACAATGCGGACGTAGCGTTCGCTGCCCTGCCTCCAGTTTGCGGTGGTGGCCTGTTCGGCCGCGTCCGCGTCTCCTTTTCGGATGGCTTTGATCATTTCTTCATGCTCCTTGAGGGCGTCGCCGAAATCAGTCAGTAGGGCCGAGGTGTAAACACGTTCATAGCGTTCGACCTGGGGCTGGAAGGCCCGCAGTTCGGCGGAAAGGCGGCGGCCGGTCACCGCTTCGTCAATAGCGCGATGGAACGCCACATGCAGATCCTGGGCCTCGCGCAGGCGGCCCGATCGGGAGTTCCACGCGTCGCGGAGCGCGTTGTTCAGTCCCTCGAGTCGGGTGACGAGCTCGAGCCGTGGCGCATCGGCAAGCTGGGTCACCGAGCGCGCCGCGAGCCCCTGGAGCGCGCCGAAGATCGCGTGGAGCTCCTTCATGTCTTCCACCGTCATCGGCGCGACGCTCAGGCGAGTGATCGCGCCGTGGCGGTGGGCGACCACGAATCCCTCCTGCTCAAGCTGCTGAAGCGCCTGGCGGATCGGCGTTCGGCTGGCTCCGAGCCTCAGCGTCAACTCGGACTCGCTGAGGGGCGTGCCGGGTGAGAGTTTCATCGCGACGATCAGGTCGCGGATCTGATGGTGTGCGTCGCGTCCCAGGCTCTCCTGAGGCTTTGCTTGTTTTCGTGCGCCGTTCATTCGGGGCCGTTCCATTAAGGGGACTGTGTCCAGACTTGTATACCGTCTTCGACTCCCGTAACTTATAGCAAGAAGGCAGCGTAGCCAAGAGGCATCTGACATTTTGAACTTGAGAACACTATGGTAGAGGTTTTTGGGAAACGAGCGGGTTTCGGCCGCGAGGCGGTACTTCTTGCCACGATTCTGGCTCTCGCGGCGGGGCTCGCGGTCGCCCGGCCCGGTTTCCTCGCTTCTGAAAACCTGATCTCGATCGCGACCGGGATGGTCTACGACCTGCCCCTCGCCATGGCCGCGACCCTGGTTCTGGTCGTGGGCGGCATCGACCTTTCGCTCGGCGCGGTGCTCGCGCTGTCGAGTGTGGTGACGACACTCTCGCTGCGCTCGGGGGTGCCGATTCCCTTGGCCATCGCGGCGGGGCTGGGCGTCGCCGCCGCCGTCGGGGCGCTGAACGGCCTGCTGGTCACGCGCTTTCGTCTGGCGCCGTTCATCGTCACTTTAGGCACGATGTCGCTCGCCCGCGGCGCCGCGGTTGTGCTCACCTCGGGCTACATGGTCGCCGGCCTGCCGCCCGCCTTCCTGGCCCTCGGGCGTGAAAGGCTGCTCTTTCTGCCGGTAGCGATCTGGATCGTGGTCGCCCTGCTGCTCTTCGGCCACGTGCTGCTGCGCCGCTACCGGCCCCTTCACGACGCCTTCTATGTTGGGCAGAACCGCGAGGCGGCGCGGCTCTCCGGCCTGCGCGCCGATGCTCTGACCGCCTCGATCTATGTCACGAGCGCCGTGCTCGCGGGCGTCGCGGCCCTCTTCATGAGCTCAAGGCTCGGAATGGGTTATGCACGCTTCGGAGAGCTTGCGGAGCTGCGGGCGATCGCGGCCGCGGTGCTTGGGGGGGCAGCGTTCAGCGGCGGCGCCGGCAGCATTCTGGGATCGGCGCTCGGCGTCTTGTTGCTGGCGCTCATCCAGAACGGCTTCGTCCTCCTCAATGCGTCGATTCACTGGCAGAACGTCGCGACCGGGCTGGTCCTGCTCCTCGCGATCTCGATCGATGCCGTACGACGGCGTTTCAGCGGGGAGCGCGCGTGAACGCCTTGGTCACGCTCGATGGCGTCTCCAAGCGCTATGGGCAGAACACCGTCCTGCACGATGTGTCGTTCGAGGTCGCCCCGGGATCGATCCACGCGGTGGTGGGTGAGAACGGCGCCGGCAAGTCCACCTTGATGCACATTCTGGGCGGCCTGCACCGGCCCGATGGCGGTCGCCTGCTGCTCGACGGCAAAATCGTGAGACTCAAGGGACCGCTCGACGCGATCGAGCGCGGCATCAGTTCCGTGCACCAGGAGCTGAGCCTCTTCCCAAACCGGACCGTGGCCCAAAACATCATGGTGCGGCGTGAGCCGACGCGGGCCGGGTTCGTGAAACGCTCCGAGCTCGAAGCGCGGGCCACCGAGGCGCTCGCGCGAGTCGGCAGCGGGATCGATCCCACGCTACCGCTCGGCCGCCTTGGCATTGGCGAACAGCAGGTGGTGGAGATCGCCCGCGCGCTCGAGCGCCGGGCCCGGCTGCTGGTTCTCGACGAACCGACGGCGGCGCTCACGGATCAGGATGCCTTGCGCCTCTTCGAGGTGTTGCGCGATCTGCGCGCGAAGGGCGTGGCCGTGCTTTACGTGTCGCACCGGCTCCCCGAAGTCCTCGCGCTCGCCGACACCATTTCGGTGCTGCGCGACGGGCGGCTCGTCGCGACTCTCGTAGCCGCCGAGACGTCCGAGGATGAACTCGTGCGCCTGATGGTCGGGCGCGAGCCCGAGCCCCTGGCCGAGCGCTCCGTGGCCGAACCCGGGCCAGACCTTTTGGTGGTGTCAAATCTCGGCCGTGCTCCCGCGTTCGCCGACGTGAATTTCTCGCTGCGGCGGGGCGAGGTGCTCGGCTTCGCCGGCCTCATCGGTGCCGGCCGCACCGAGGTGGCTCGGGTCATCTTCGGCGCGGACCTCCTCGCCACCGGCTCGATGACCCTCGGCGGCGAGCCGTTTAGTCCACGCACGCCGCGCGAAGCGATCGCCCTTGGGGTTTCGTACCTCACCGAGGATCGCCGCGGCCTCGGACTGTTCCTCGGGCTGTCCCTGCGCGACAACGTCGTGGCGGCGTCGCAGGCCGCCGTCGTCTCCCGGTTCGGCTTTCTGCGACCGCGGCGACTCAAAGAGGTGGCGATGGCGCTCCTGCGCAGGCTCGATGTGCGACCGCTGGATGACGAACGCGAGGTGTCGCACCTGAGCGGCGGCAACCAGCAAAAAGTCCTGCTCGCGCGCTGGCTCATGGCCACCCCGCGGGTTCTCATCGCCGACGAGCCCACGCGAGGGGTCGACGTCGGTGCGAAGCAACGGATTCATGCCGAGCTTCAGGGTCTTTCGCGGAGCGGCGTCGGAATCATCCTCGTTTCGTCAGACCTTCGCGAGGTCCTATCGCTCAGTCACCGGGTCGCGGTGTTCCGCGCGGGAAGGCTCGTGCGGATCCTCGAAGCAGTCGAAGCCAACGAGGAGGCGGTGATGCGTTATGCCGCGCTCTAGGTTAAGCGCCGTGCCCGCCCAGCAGCTCGCCCTGGTTTTCTGCATCGTGGCGCTTTCGGGCTTCATGGCCGTCACCTATCCGGGCTTTGCCTCCATCGAGAACGCCGAGGTGATCGCGATGGGATTCGTGTTTGAGGGATTCATGGCGCTCGGCATGACCCTCGTGATCGTGACCGGTGGCATAGATCTCTCAGTGGGCGCGGTGCTGCCGTTTTCGGCGATCCTCACCGCCTTGCTGCTGCGGGCCGGCGTGCCGGTGCCTCTTGCCGTTTTCGGCGCTCTCACGATCGCCGCGCTCATCGGACTACTGAACGCGCTGGCCATCTCTGGACTCAGGGTGCACCCCTTCATCGTGACGCTCGCCACCATGCTCTCGCTCAAAGGGTTGAATCTCGTGCTCACCGGCGGCGGGCCGATCACGGGGATGCCGCCCGGCTTTGCGTGGATCGGCCAGGGCCGCCTCCTCGGCGTGCCCATACCCCTCGTGCTCTTCGCCGCGATGGCCGTCTCGCTCGGCCTGCTGTTGCGGCATCACCGATTCTGGCAGCAGGCGTATTTGATCGGCGGAAATCCACGCGCCGCACGGACGTCGGGGGTACGCGTTTCCTTCGTGCTCGCGGTCGTCTACGTCGTAAGCGCGCTTTGCGCTGCGACCGCCGGCGTGATTGCGGCGGCGACCCACGGCAGCGCCAGTGCTGGTTTCGGTCAGAACGCCGAACTGCGCGTGATCACGGCCGTGGTGATCGGGGGAGCCAGCCTGCAAGGCGGCTCCGGTTCCATCGGTGGAACGCTGCTCGGGCTCTCCTTCCTGGCCCTGCTCTACAACGCCTTTTCTATGACCGGCGTCTCGACCTATTGGCAGGACGTCGCCACGGGCGCGCTCGTGCTTGGCTCCGCGCTCGCCACGGAGCTCGTCACCAGGCGTCGCGAGCGGCGGTAGCAGCCAGGACCTGAGGCGTCCGAACCTCTTCGGACCTCCGCGAGACTACGTCCACCGCGGAATGCGGGCCTCTGTGTCATGGCTTCGCCCGAGTTGCATGCGGCCGACTGACACCAGATCTTCGTGGCCGGAGCACGCCAATCCGAGGTCATGAATCGCGATGCGACCCCAAGCGCAAAAAGAGAACCCGCCTCTGGAGTGGCTCGATCTGAATGAACCGGCGGCCAGTTCGGGACAGAGCGATGTCAATAAAAGACATGCGTTGGTCAATAATCACTATTTCATTCCGTTAGCAGCCCCAGTATCTTGCTATCACATACGCGCTTGTATACAAACTCTGGCGCGGCATCTGAACGCCTTGGGTCCAAAGTCGCCAGTTGTCCGATGCAACCAGCTTTTTTTGAAGGACGATCCAGTCCGACCAGACGGGGGTAGTGATTATGAAGTTCCCGAAGTTTTGGCGCCTCGCGACGCAGGGTTCATGTATGAGCCTCACGAGATCCTGGTGCCTCGCGCTTGTGGTCGCCCTGATGGCCAGCGTCAGCGTGGCGCAGACCCAGATCGATGGGACGATCGAGGGAAGGGTCCTGGACAGCCAGGGGCTCGCCGTGCCCGGCGCGACGGTGACGGTTTCGAGTCCCGCCCTGATTCAAACCATGATCGTCGTCACCAGCGCCGAGGGTCGTTATCGCGCGACCCGGCTTCCCCGGGGCGTCTACAGCGTGCGAGTCACGATGGACGGCTTCAGTACCCGCGAGCTCACTGGTATCGCGCTTTCGGTTGGGAGGGTCCTCGTGATCAACCCCACGATCGAACCTGGCGGAACCGCGGAGTCGGTCACCGTCGAGGCCGAAACGCCCGTGATCGACACCCAGCAGGTGAAGAACGTGCAGACGATCACCAAGGAGGTTGTTGATCAACTGCCTCTGAGCCGTGACCCCATTTTGGGACCGACACAGCTCGCTCCCGGTGTCGTCGAACGCACGGTGGCGGGCTCGCGACGCAACGAGACCAACTTCCTGGTGGACGGTGCCAACCAGAACGCTCCGAATCAGGGATACGCGGAGGCCAATATCAGCTGGGATGCCGTGGAAGAAATCGAGTTCATCACCACCTCGAACCCGATGGAGAACTATGGCGCGATCGGCGGCACGCTCAACCTCGTGACCCGCAGCGGGGGTAACCGCTTCAGCGGTATGGGCAGCTTCTATTTCACCAACCGGGACCTGAACCAGGTAATCCTGCCGAAGGAGCACGCGAACACGCTCGGGGTCAGCCAGCCCACGCTGAAAGAGTACGAGCGCGACGCTTCCCTCCGGCTCGGCGGTCCGATCGGTCGGTTCCTCCGCGGCTCACCCAGAAAACCCAGCGCGACTTCACCGCCATTTCGAAGAGCCTGGCCAGCCAGCTCACCTGGACGGTCGGGCCGCAGACCCTGGTTGACGCCCGCCTGGGGGTCTGGCGTTTCAACGGCAGAAATCTGGCGCAGGCCGGGACTGAGATGAACCCACACTACATCGACCGCTTCACCGGATACGAGTGGGGGCGCCGTGGCCCGGATCAGCGGCTGGGAGACAAGCGCAACTACAACGGCTCACTCAGCATCACTCATAACAAGAGCGGCTGGGGCGGCTCACACGAATTGAAGGCGGGCGTCGAGTACCAGCCCACGTTCGGTCAGGCGCTCGTATGGTCGCCCGGCAACTCGATCCGCAACTGGGACGTCTGGAACTCGAACCTCTACTTCTACCGCGGCCGGGACGGACTAACCGCCCCCGGTCCCTTCGGGGACGGACGGATGCTCTTCGGAACCAACGGCACCGTCGAAGGATGCTGCGGGCTGGCCGAGGACATGGACCGTTCTGGCGCCTTCGTCTCGGACGTCTGGCGCCTGAACGACCGCCTGACCCTGAATCTGGGTCTGAGATACGACCGCACGAAGTCAGGGGTCCCTGACGTCGTGAAGACCCCCGCCGACCCGCTCGCGGTGGCGATCGGCGAGGCGGTCTTTCGCCCGCGCTGGGGCATCAATCCCTTTGGACCGCTCAGCTCTGCGGGAGACGCCGATTGCCTTCCGTGGAAGGGCTTCTCGGGGCTGGCGGGCTTTGCCTACGACCTGACTGGCGATCGGCAGACCATCGTAAAAGCCCACTTCGCGCGCTACCAGGAGCGGCTGACCGCGTGGATCTTCAACTTCGACATCCCGTCCGGAGACGCGACCTTCCTCATGAACTGGTGGGACGACAACCGCAATGGTCGGCCCGATGCGCCGGGAATCGACCGCTGGGCGCAGGCGGACACCGCGAGCCCCCTCGGGCTCACCGGCACCACCTGGCAGCAGAACATCGACCCCGACATAAAGACTCCCTTCATGAACGAGTTTCGGATGGGAGTCGAGCGCCAGCTCGGCGACTTCAACGTCGGGGTGGCTGGCCTCTACCGTGACCGCAAAAACCAGATCACCGACCGGCTCTACGATCTGAAGACCGGCAAGTATTGGAGCGACGTTGACTCGGGCTACTGGATCCCCTTCAAAACGACGGTGCCCACGGCGGGAGCCGGCTTCCCTGCAGTGCCGGTCACGCTCTACTTCCAGAGTCAGGGCGCGCCTGCCCGCTTCACCCGACTGACCAACGTCCCTGACGCCGTCGGCCGGTACACGGCCCTCGACATCACGGTCAACCGGCGCTGGAAGGGCGATTACATGCTCGGCGGCTCGGTGGTCTTCTCGAAGAACTACGGGACCTACGACGAGTCCGGAGCCGACCCCGGACGCGGGCAATTCCAGACCCCGAACTTCCTGACCAACCGCGCAGGCGCGCGGCAGGCCTTCGACCGACCCCTTGTCGTCAAGTTGTGGGGAAGCGTGATGCTGCCGGGCAAGGTGAGAACCTCGTTCAACTTCATCCAGAGCAGCGGTGCCCCCTGGAACCGCACGGTGACCGTGCAGCCGCCCGCACAGTGGGCCGCCGCAACCGGCGCTGCCACTGCGAGCGAGACGGTCTGGCTGGAGCCGACCGGGGCGCGACGGAACCAGTCCACGGCCAACCTGGACCTCCGCGTGGAGAAGCTGTTCCGCTTTGGGAAGGGCCACGAGATGGGCCTCTTCGCCGACATGTTTAACGTCACGGGCTTTTCGTACGTGACCTACCAGTCGAACCCTGGCGGGACCTGGTCACCGGACGCCGAGAACACGACTGCGGGGAGGTTCACCCCGGTCTCGACGGGAGCGCGGAGCCAAACCGGGGTTCGGACGTTCAGGCTCTCCGTCCGGTACACCTTCAACTAGGGGAAGATAGCGATGACTGTCCAAAAGGGTGGTGCCAAACCGCGGTCTGGTGGCCCATGGGGGGCTCGATGGCTCGCTGCCGCCGCATTCTGTGCGGTGCTCGCTCCTGGGGTGTGCCTCGGCGCTTCCAGAGGGGAGATCGGTGCGGGCGCGGCGCGCCGCCCGAACGTAATCCTGGTGATGACCGATGACCAGGGCTACGGGGACCTGGGCATTCACGGCAACGAGGTCATCCGCACCCCCAGTCTGGATCGGCTCGCGGAGCAGAGCGTTCGCCTCACCGACTTCCACGTCGACCCCACCTGCTCGCCCACGCGCGCCGCGCTCCTGACGGGTCGCTATTCGACCCGCACCGGGGTCTGGCACACGATCATGGGCCGTTCGTTCATGGCGCCGGGCGAGCGCACGATCGCCGAGCTGTTCGCGGAAGCCGGGTACCGCACGGGAATGTTCGGCAAATGGCATCTGGGGGACAACTACCCGCTTCGGCCTCACGACCAAGGCTTCCAGGAGGCGCTGTACCACGGTGGCGGTGTCCTTGGACAGGTGGGTGACCACATGGGCAACGACATGTACGACGACACATACTTCCGCAACGGCACCCCCGAGGCGGTCACCGGCTACACGACCAACGTCTGGTTCGACGAGGCCCTCTCGTTCGTCCAGCGGAACCGCGAACGCCCCTTCTTCCTGTATCTGGCGCCGAACGCTGCCCACTGGCCCTACTTCGTGGACGACAAGTACGTCCAGCCCTACCTTGACGCCTCGGTGCCTCCGACCATGGCCCGCTTCTATGGAATGATCACCAACGTCGACGAAAACGTCGGGCGGCTGACCCAGCGCCTGCGGGAACTGGGCCTGGAGGACAACACCATTCTGGTCTTCATGACCGACAACGGATCCGCGGAGGGCTGGAGTAACTGGAGGGACGAGCCGGGCACCTGGAAGGGCTTTAAGGCTGGCATGCGCGACGGTAAGGGTTCCGAGTACGACGGCGGACACCGCGTTCCGTTCTTCGTGCGCTGGCCGGCGGGGGGGGTCAAAGGCGGCCGTAAGGTCGATCTCCTCAGCGCCCACATTGACGTGTTGCCCACGCTGGCCGAGATGTGCCGCGTGGAACTGCCGAAGGGGCTCCAACTCGACGGCGTCAGCCTCCTGCCAGCCCTGAAGGACGCGTCCTCAGCAGGCGGCCTCACCCCGAGCCGAACCGCAGGCGACGCAGGATCGAAGGCGGACCGGGTCCTGTTCGTGCACTCGCAGCGCGTCGATGTCCCGATCAAGTGGCGCCGGTCCTCAGTGATGACTGATCGATGGCGCCTGATCAACGGCGAGCAGCTCTACGACATCGAATCCGACCCGGGGCAGGAGGCGGACGTCGCGTTAGGCCACCCGAGCGTGGTGGCGAACCTGCGTGCCGCCTACGATAAGTGGTGGACGAGCCTCGAGCCGGTCTTTGGCGATGTGGTGCGCATCGGCCTGGGCGCGGACGCGGCGAACCCGACGGCGCTGACCTCGCACGACTGGCGCACCGCTGATGAGTCCCAGGTCGTCTGGAACGCCAACCAGGTCAACTCCGCTAATCCCGGGAACGGCTACTGGGCGGTCGACGTGATGCGGGCCGGAGTGTACGAGATCGAGTTGCGGCGCTGGCCTCGCCCAAGCCGGCTCGGGATCGATGCGCAGCGTGCGCGACTCCGGATCGGAGACGTCGAGGCGGAGAAAGTGACATCCCCGTTCGATCCCGGCGCGACCTTTCGCGTCGAGCTCAAGGCCGGACCGACGATGTTGCAGTCGTGGCTGCGCGGGCGCGGCGGAGCGGAGCGCGGCGCCTACTTCGTTTATGTGCGCCGCCTGGATTCATCGGCCAAAAAGTGACGTAAGACAAAAGACCGGCGTCGCCAGGCGGCCGGAGCGAGGAGAGCACATGGTATCGAGCGTTGGTCCGCGTTACGGACTCGCCCGAAGGCTGGCGATCAAACGCTGGACTTGCGGATCGCCCGGTCGAAGGGTTCGCAGTCGCTCCGCCCACTCCAGAGCCTGGGCTTTGCGTCCCGACTGCGCGTAGAAGACGGCGAGGGCGTAAGGCGTCGCCGGGTCTTCGGGGTCGAGCCGTTGCGCCCGCAGCAGAGACGCTTCGGCGAGGTCCTTAAGGCCCGTCTGGTCGAGAGCCAGACCGTAGTTGTAGTGCACTTTCGCCTGAGTCGGCAGAAGTTTCGCGGCCTCCGCCAGGGCATCAATCGCCTCCGCCATGCGCTTCTCCTCGGCCAGAAGCAGCCCGAGAGAGTACTGAAGCTCGCCGAGTCGCGGGTTGCGCCTGAGGCCCTCGGCGAGAATCCGTTCGGCGTCGGCATTCCGCCCGAGACCGCTGTAGAGCTGGGCCAGATTGGCCCGCGCCGCGGTGAAGTCGGGATCGATCTTCAGGGCGCCAAGGTAGTGCTTCTCTGCCGGCTCTCGCCGGCCGGTGTTCTCGTAAACGATGGCTAGATTGAACTGCGCGCCCGGCATGTCGAGGGCCACGCTCTGGGCCGCGATGTACTCGGACAGCGCGGCCTCGAAGGCCGCACGCATCTCAGGTTTCAGTGGATCGACGGGGAGCGAGGAGAGATTGCGCGCGGCCGCAACGCGCACGGCACGAACGGAATCGGTGAGCAGGGGAGCGAGGACTTCGAGGCGTTGCGAGGCGCTCAATCCCTCCACGCTGTCCGCCGCGGCCGCGCGCAATTCGGGGTCCGGGTGGAGCGCCGCCTTTATTCGGGCCTCCGCTCCGATGTACGGCTCGTGGCGCAATTCGGCGAGGGCGCTGGCCCGAACGATGGGGGGAAGGTCCAGTCGGCCGACAAGGGAGGCCACGGCCTCGCTCCCCGACGCCTCGCCCGCGCGGGCCGCCGCGAACGCCTCGCCGTAATGCGGTCCCTGCTTCCGCACGGGTCCGTACCACTTCATCACGGCCTCGGCCGACCATTGCGCCGACTTGCCGGCATGGCACATCGTGCACGCGTCGGGCGTACCGATCTTCACCGATACATCGGGGCGGGGGATTCTTATGCTGTGGTCCGGCCGGCCCTGAATCCGCATGTAAGTGGTTCGGGGCATGTGGCAGCTCACGCAGGAAGCGCCGGTCGATCCCGTTTTGTGGAAATGGTGCGCGGGCGACTCGAAGTTTCCGGCCGCACTCGGGAAGCTGGGGTTCGGATCGGGTTTGTGACACTGCAGGCACACCGCGTCGCCTGCCAGCTTGAGCTTGCCGGTGTGGGGGTTGTGGCAGTTCGTGCAGGTGACGCCCCGCTCGAACATGCGGGACTGACGGAACGACGCATCGACGTAGACCTCATCAAGCTGCTGGCCATCCGGGTGGTACAGCCCCGGAACCAGGAGGCTCGGAAGATAGTTGTCGAGGATCGGTTCGCCGGGAAGGGGCGATGGGGTGAGTTCGCTGCGCCTCGAATGGCAGGGTGCGCACAGCTCGGTCCTGCGCCGTGCATCCGCTCCCCTGATATCGACGGTGAGGCCATGTGGTTCGCCCTTGATCTCGGGAACCGGCGTGCCCGCGCCACGAAGATCCGTCTCGTAGCGGACATGACGGTCGCCCGGGCCGTGACACGCCTGGCACGAAACGTTGGGCTCAGTCCAGCGCGACTCGAAGGTGTCGGTCGCCGGGTCGTAGCCCTTCTCAAACTGCGTGGTGTGGCACACGATGCACATCGTGTTCGCGGTCTGATAGCGGCCGGTCCAGTGGAGGATGTCGCCCGGCGGCAGGTTCTCGTTGGGAAGCAGATGGAACCACCGTTTCTTCGGGCTGTCCCAGGCGATGCCGAGAGGCTGCAGGCGTCCTCCCGGCATTTCAATCAGATACTGCTGAAGGGGATCGAGGCCGAATGTGTACTTGATCTGAAAATCGGCCAGCTTACCGTCGGGCCCCTCGGTCTTCACGAAGAAGTCTTCGCCCCGCTTGAAGAATTGCGAGGTCACGCCGCGATGGACGAAAGTCCGGTTCTGGAAGTCCCCCCGCACCGTCGCTGCGCCGGGCGAGGCCATGGCGAGCGCGTGGTGCGAGTCCCGCCACTCTCGCCCTTCCTCCTGGTGGCAGCCGAGGCAGACTCCGTTATCGACGTACTTCGCGGGAGCCCTCGGCGCCTCTTTGGGCTCTGTCGGCGCCGTCCGGCGCAGCCACGAGGAGCCCAGAATGAACACCGCTACCAGCGCGAAGGCGGCGGACCACCAAGCCAGTCTTCGCCGGAGTGGCCGATGCAAAGGGTCGACCGCCATAATCTTCCCATTATCCTATGCGAGTAAAGCACCCTTAGAAAGGGCTTGGCATCGAGCCGAGATGAATGTATTTTGGCAAGCGAGACACTTATGAACACAGACATCTTCAAAGGCTGCGTTCCCGCGCTGATGACGCCCTGCCGGCCGGATCGCACGCCAGACTTCTCCGCGCTGGTGAAGAAGGGTCAGGCCCTGGTGGCGTCTGGCATGCGGGGCGTCGTCTATTGCGGGTCGATGGGCGACTGGCCGCTGCTGACTGATGAACAGCGTCAGGAAGGAGTGCAGCGACTGAGCGAAGCCGGCGTGCCCGTGGTGGTGGGCACGGGTGCTCAGAACTCGACACGCGCCGCTGCTCACGCCGCGCACGCGCAGCGAGTCGGAGCCAGGGGGTTGATGGTCATTCCGAGAGTTCTCTCTCGCGGCGCTTCGGTGGCGGCTCAACGCGCGCACTTCGCGGGCGTTCTCGGCGCGGCTCCAGAGCTGCCGGCCGTGATCTACAACAGCCCCTACTACGGATTTGAAACCAAAGCCGACCTGTTCTTCGAACTGCGCCGCGAGTTTCCCAATCTGGTCGGCTTCAAGGAGTTTGGCGGTGCGGCCTCGCTGAGCTACGCCGCCGAGCACATCACTTATGCCGACAGCGACGTGTTGCTCCTGGCCGGAGTCGACACCCAAGTCTGTCACGGCTTTATTCGATGCGGCGCCGCCGGTGCGATCACCGGAATCGGCAACTGCCTGCCTCGCGAAGTGTTGCACCTGATCGCCCTGTGCCGTCTGGCTGCTTCAGGCGATGTCGAAGCGAGGCGACTGGCTCACGAGCTGGAGGACGCCCTCGCCGAATTGTCGCGCTTTGACGAAGGCCCTGACCTCGTCCTGTACTACAAGTATCTGCTCGTGCTGTTAGGCGACGCCGACTACACGTTGAACCTGAACGAATCGGATCAGCTTTCACCGAGCCAGCGGCGATTTGCGGAAGCGCAACTGAAGCTCTTCCAGCAGTGGTGGGATAGGTGGCCGGGCAAGTCGTATGGCGACTGATCGAGCCGACCGGCAAAGTTAATCGGTTAAAGCCGCGCGGGAGCCCTGCCGAACCTCGTGGCTCGCGCGGCGGGCAGGTTCCGGGTTGTTCGTTCAGGCACCCGCCAGGGGGCCGCGCCACCACTGGCCGTCGACCAGACGCCACACACGGTCGTGGGGCGGGGTGTCCCGCAGCCAGGGCGGAAGGCGGCCGGGGCGCACCTGGTCGTAGCACTGGAGCATCGCGAAGCGGCGCAGCGAGGCGGGGATGCCGACCGCGGTGAAGCCGGGGTGGCCGGTCGAGGGATACGGGCCGCCGTGGTTCATCGCCGCGGTGACGGCGACGCCGGTCGGCATCTTGTCGTTCAGCAGGCGACCGACGCGCGGGCGCAGCCGCGGCTCGATGAAGTCGTGGAGCGCGTCGTCCGAGCCGCGCGTGTCCGTGTACAAGCTGCCGGTCAGACTGCCCTCGAGTCGCTCGACGATCGCCCCGAGTTGGTCTGAATCGCGCGCGACCACGAAGAGCGCCGCGTTGCCGAAGGCCTCGGTCTGCAACCGCTCCGGCGCCTTTAGGAACTCCTCCCCCGACGCACGCAGCAGGGTGTTGCAGAAGCGATAGCCCGGCTCCGTGACCGCCGTGCCGCCCGTGACCAGGCGTGCGCCCGCGGCCTGCAGAATGGCGACGCTCGCGGTCAGTGAGCGCGCCACCGCCTTTGAGAGCAGCGGCGTAGGCACCGCGGCCTCGAAGCGCGCCTTGACGCCGGTCACGAACTGCTCGCTCGCCTCCCCGGCCACGAGCAGCACCAGGCTCGGGCTGGTGCAGAACTGGCCCGTCCCCATCAAGCAGCTGGTGACGAACTCGTCCACGAGCGCGGCCCCGCGCTCGGCGAGCGCGCCCGGCAGCATCAACACCGGGTTGACCGCGCTCAGCTCAAGGTAAATTGGCTTACCCGCGGCGTCGGCCGCGACCTTGAGTTTGAGGCCGGCGTGCCGGCTGCCCGTGTAGCCCGTGGCGCCGGTGCGCGGGTCGGCGACCAGTCGCTCGCCGTCCGCGTGGCTGGTGCGGTAGATGAGTTGCACGCTCGAAGCCGGCAGTCCGGCCTCGCCCAGTGCTTTGAAGGCCTCCTCGGCCAGCAGGCGTGTGGTGCCCGGATGGGAGCTGTTGGCCTTGGCGATGACCGGGTTCCCGGCCGAAAGCGCGGCCACGAAGTCGCCGCCCGCAACGCTGTTGAAGGCGAACGGGAAGTTGTTGGGACCGAACACCCAGACCGGGCCGATCGGCGCGAGCATCGAGCGGATGTTGAGCTTGGTGTCGATAGTCGGGAGCGCCCAGGAGCCTTCCCGCGCGGCGAAGGCACCCTGCCGCAGCTGGCCGGTTGTGCGCGGCAGCTCGACCTCGGCGAGCCGCGGCGTGCGGGCCAGGCCGGTTTCTGCGTGGGCCATCTCCACGAGCTCGTCCTTGCGCGCTTCGATGCGTGCCGCGAAGGCCTCGAGGAACACCGCCCGCTTCTCGGAGGGCTGCGCGCGCAGCACGGCGGCGGCGGTGGTGGCCGCGGTCAGGGCTTCATCGCAGTCGGCCCAGTCGCTGATCGGATACTCGCCCGGTAGGCGCTCCCCGGTGGCCGGGTTCTCGGCGCTGAAAAATCCCCTGGATTGGGCCGGGCGCCACTGACCGGCGATGAGGACAGGATGCATGGTCATGGTGCGTCGCGGATGATACTGGACTCCCTGGTGTCGGGCCTCGCAAATCCGCGCTGACTGCGAGGGTTGAGGCGCCCGGAGGAGGCAAGGAGATCCTCCTCTTGCCGATCCCCATGCCACATGCCAAAGTATTCGCGGTAGCGGAATATGAACAATACAGAAGTGCCGACTCTGCTGACGCTCGCGGAAACATCCGACTTCCGAAGAACCGGGCGCATTGATGAAGTCGAGCGCCTTTGCGCCGCGTTTTCTCGTCAATGGCCGGAGGCTGTGCACGCTTTTGAGTACGGGCGTTCGGCGCAAGGACGGCCGCTCCTGGCCCTTCTGGTTTCGCGGGCGGGGAGCATGGACCCCGCCGAGTTGCGACGCCGGAGCGTGCCTTTGCTGATGCTTCAGGCGGGCATTCACCCGGGGGAAAGCGACGGCAAGGACGCTGGCTTCATTGCGCTGCGCGAATTGCTGAGCGGGGCCGTCCTAAGCGGCGTTCTCGAACGCGTGGCCCTGCTTTTCGTGCCGGCCTTCAATACGGACGGCCATGAGCGCTCGGGCCGTGGAAATCGCCCCAATCAGAACGGGCCCGAGGAAACCGGCTGGCGCGCCACCGCGCAGAATCTGAACCTCAATCGCGACTACATGAAAGCGGACGCCCCGGAAATGCAGGCCATGTTGCGGCTGCTTCAGCAGTGGGATCCCCTGGTATGCGCGGATCTCCATGTGACCGATGGGGCCGACTTCGAACCCGACATCTCACTCCAGGCAGAACCCATCAACCAAGGCGACCTGCGGCTGCGGGCGAGCGG
>CAZFQH010000002.1:0-31215 GCA_964520805.1 uncultured Acidobacteriota bacterium
GACGTCCGCCCCCGCCCCAGCGTTCTCCGCCGACATCATCAAAAAGATTGTTACGGATCACGATTCGGGCGGCGCGTCCGCTCGGCGCTTGGTCGTCGCGACCCAGGATGTTGATCCCCGCGGCGGTATGCCGCACCACGTTGTTTTCGAAGGTCACGTCCTCGACCGCGGACCAGGGCGCGCCGCCGTCCTGATTGCGCACCGTAAAGAGGATGGCGAAGCCGCTCTGCTGGTGAACCCAGTTCTGCTCGAAAAGATTGTGAGCGATCCGAACCCGGCGCGCGTTCTTCAGTTCGAGAAGATTCTTAGTCGCCCAGGTCGTCCCAAGGTAGGACGGCTCCCCGGACTTCCAGGACAGCGGCTTCAGGAAGTGGTTTCGCAGGATCTCGATATCCGCGGGAACAAGCCCTCGGATCAGAGGATCGGCGCCGCCGAACATCAGGTTCTCCCCCGATGCCTCGAGGTAATTGTTCTCGATGAGGAACGGTCCCGGCCCATTCCATCCTGCGATAGCCTGAGCGTCGGCCATTCCCTCCTTGAAGTCGGAGATCCAGGAGTCGATCACCGCGGTCTCTCTCGATCCGAGGGCGATACCCCGGCGGGATCCGCGAATGGGATCTCCGTGAATGAAGCAGCGATCGATGACCAGATGATGGGGGATCTCTGACAACCGGGATTCGCGAGCGCCGAGCAGGACCACGTTGGTGAGGGAGGCTCCTTTCGACGGCGCCATCTCGAGACCGACGAATCGGAAATGGTGGGCACCCGGCTCGGCGCTGATCACGGCTCCGGAACGAGCCTCGAGTCGCGGCATCAGGAACGCTTCGGCCGGCGTCACCCGCCGGCCTCTGGGTAAAGAGGCGCTGGCGCTCGAACGCACGATGATCCAACGAGCCCCTTCCTTGGCCGGTAGCGTGAACGGTCCCATGAACACCGCACCCGCCTCCAGGGTGATCTCGTCGCCGGGCCGGGCCTCCTCAAGAGCTCGTTGGAAGTCGTCCGCCGCCCCCACCCGTAGGGTCCGCCCGGGGCGAGCTTCGGGATAGGACGCATCGACTCGAAGCCGCGGCAACTCCGCACGGCTCGGAAGCAACGCCGCTGCAGTGACGAGGACGAGGGCAGTGATCAAGGAGATCGCCTGAGGGAAGAGCCGAGGGCGGACACGCGCATACGCCAATTTGTAAGCAATTGACGGGCCGCAACCGTCCACACAAACTTGAGCCGATGCAGAAAACGGCCCTTCAGGGAATCCCTGAAGATGAAGAGCCAGTGATGCGGCTGCGTGAGGCTCGTCCATTCGAGCTTCCACGGCAGATCGCAGCCGAGGAAGTCGAACCGCCTGATTCCTCGCGCGGCGCAATCCCGGAGCACATCCTCGGTCAGAAGATGCCCGGGAGAGAACAAGCCGAACGACTCGTTGTAGCTGGTCATCACCAGGAAAAACACGCCGTTCAGTTCGATTCCGTAGTGGAAGGCGAGAGTCTGACCGGAGAGCTTCAGTCGATACAGGACAAGAAGGCGCCGGTGCGAGGGCTCCCGAAAGAGATCGCGGTGGAATCCGGAAACGCTGGCCTCAAGACTGGCCGCGCCGCCCTGCTGCCCCTTCCACCCGCTGGATTCGATGGCCAGGCACTCCTCGAGATGGCTCTCGTTCAAGGCCTCACCGGCCAATCGTTCCATGGTCACTTCCCCGATCTCGGCCAGGCGTTTCCGGCGCCTGCGCAGGTTTGCCCTGAACTTGGCGCGCAAACCTCCCATCAGATCGTCGTGCGAACGATTCAACTCGATGTAAGGACTACGTTGCGCTTCCCAGGCGCCGGACGGGAGCCCCAGGGAACGCGCGGCCCGAAGTATTCCCCAGGCTCGGCCGTCGGCCGGGACGTCCGCGATCATCACCACGTCCCATCGCTCCTCGCTGAGCAGATGTTCGAGGACCCTTATCGCCGCGGCGCCCGCGTTGGTATCGACGCCCCCGGAATCCTCCACCAGCAGGTCAAAGCGCAGAGAGTGGACGTTGGTGGGTGACATCAGAGCGCGGGCCCTGAAGCCGACAATGGAGCAAACCCCGCGGACAAGCGGCAGGGCGGCGAGCAGCCGGCCGGACGCTTCGCGAAGGGTCGCCACCCATAAAGGCGACTCCGGCAGGAAGTTGGCGAGAAAGGCCGCGATGTATTCGTGACGGAGGAAGGGCTCCGAGGCGCTCCCCGCGGCCAAATCGTTCCATTCCCCACGGATAGAAGCGAAGGCCGCAGCGGTGGCGAGCGTCTCGGCCCTCATGGCTCGATCCCGGTCCTTTGAGTGTCGCCGAGGACTTCGTGGATCACTGATGCCATCCGCACCAGGGTTTCCTCATCAATGTCCTGGTGGCAGGGGATCTCCACCAAACCCCGGCGCAGTCGGGCCACGTCCTGGAAGCGCGTGAGGTCGCAGGCCGGGTGCCCTTCTCTCCAGAAGTCCACCGCCTCAATCCCGCGGGACACGAGCATTTCCGCGAAGGCGCGGTTGTCGTCCACGACCATCGGGTAACAAAGCGGCGCCACCCCGTCGGGAAGGGAGTCGAACAGCGGGGGCGAGACCTCGCGGAGGTGTTCGAGGAGGCTCTTGTAGTTGCGCCTTCGGCGCGCCACGATCTGCGGCACATCCTGCGACCGTAGGAAATACTCGGTGAAGGGGCTCATCCCAAGATCGGCATGGCCGCGATTGAAGTGCTGGGTGCCGGCGAGGACGGGTGCTATTCCCGATGCCTTCAGTCCGAACCGGCCCAGGCCCAGAACCATCTGCCGCAGGCCGCGGCCCGGACGCCCCCCGCGAAGCGCTATGTTGCGCAACGTCGACGAAGTGGCCGCGGCGAGACTGGACGAAAGGGGCGGCGGCCGCCTTGGCGAATCCGGGGCGGGGCGCCCCCGGCGCTCGGGCTCCGACCGTGTGGTGTTGTTATAGATGAGAACCCCACCGTCGGGAACCGCGAGAACCTTATAGAGACAGAAGACCGCCGCGTCACCGGTGACGCCCAAAGGAAGGTCGCCATCCGCGGAGAACAAGGCGAGTGCGCAGTCTTCGATCAAAGGGAGCCCGTGTCTCCGCGCCAGGCCCGCCATCTCTCGTACCGGTCCCGGGAAACCGAGGAAGTGGGTGAGATAAAGCGCCCTGGTTTTCCGACCGATCAGACTCTCAATCTCGTCGAGGTCCACTTCAAACCGCGGACCGACTGAATAGAAGCGGACGCTAGCTCCCGCGTCGATCAGGGCCTCGATCTCGACACCGTGGTGGTAGGCCGGGACCAGAACCTCGCCCTGGTCGAGACCGAGGTCGGCGGTGGCCTTCCATATCGCGTTGCGGGCGAAGTGGAAATACTCCGCCGAAGACTCGCTGAAGGGGTAGGACTCGCGCACCGATCCCCGACCGAACCCGCACCACATTTCCGGGCGGATGGTGGGAAAGGCGGGCACGAAGATCGACGGCCCGTTCATAGGACGCGTCCCGATCTTCCGATCGCTCGGAAGAAGCGCCTCAACCGGGGCAGCCAGTCGAACTTGGCCGCGCGCAACGCCCGGCCGCGGATCGTCTTGCGAAAGATGAAAAGCCAGTGGCTCGGTTTTCGGCTCGAACTCCACTTGTTCTTCCACTCCGCCTCGTCGCCGAGGAAGTCGTAGCCGCGCAGCCCGCGCGCAATTCCGTCCTTGATGACCTCCTCGAGGAGGACCAGGCCGGGACTGCACCTCGTCAGAGCCTCGTCATAGGCCAGCTTGGGCACGTAGTAAACGCGGTCGTAGACGAGGCCGAAATGGAATGCGATCGGCGCTCCATCGAGGCGCAGGAAGAAGAGCGACAAGTGGCCTCTTTGCGCGGCCTCTTCCGCAATAGCGCGATAAAAGGCGCGGGTCTTCGGGCTTTGAGACATGGCGCTGCCGCTAAGGCCTTTCCAGCCGCGCGCCTCGAGTGCGAAACCCTCCTCGAGTCGTTCGGCGAGAGCGTCACCCCGAGTCACACGTTCCACGCTCAGGGTCCCGAGTTTTTCGAGCTGACGACGACGTCTCCTCAGATTGGCGCGGAAGAGCGGGCTTTTTGTCGCGAGCAGTTCTTCATAGGAGGAGGGGAAGGCGAGGTACGGGCTGCGCGCCGATTCCCAGACCCCGACCGGAAGCCCCCGCTCGATGGCGGCGTGCTGGACCTGCCAGCCCGCTCCGCCCTCGCGGACATCGATGATGCGAAGCAGGGCCCAGTCGGGCCGACCGAGCAGATGGTCGAGAAAGGCTCGGCCCGCCTCCCGCGGGTCCTCGGCGATCATGTCGAAGCGCGATGAATGGGTGTTCGCCGTCGATACCATCTGCCGCACCGGCAGGCCGCAGAACAGGGCTCTTTCAAGAAGCAGGGGAAGTGCGGCCACAAGCCGCGCGTCGCCGTCGCGCGCGGTCAGGATGACGAGGGCCGCCTTCGGCGCGAAGCTCGCAATCCAGGCGCCAATGCACTCGTGCCGGACAAATGGAACGGCGCCGGTCGAATCGACCAGGGCATTCCACTCGTCTTCAAGGGACTGAAACTCCTTGAGCGAATGATGCTCCTGAACACGGAGAGGCCGCGAAGTTTCCTTAAGGGCACGATCGAACCCTCGATCCGCCGAGCCTTCAGGCAATGCGTCGCCCATGCGCTTCGTTCGCGCCGATCCCGAACCGGTCGGCCAGCACCGCGGCCACTCTCTCGGCCGCGTGGCCGTCCCAATGCTTCGGAAGGGCTCGCTTCTTTCCATCCTGAGCGGGCAGAAGGGCCAGATCAAAGGCGCGCAGAATCCCGTCGCGGCTGGTGCCGGCAATCCGGTTGGTTCCTTCGGAGACGGTGCAGGGCCGCTCTGTGTTGTCGCGCAAGGTGATGCAGGGAACGCCCAGCGCCGTCGTCTCTTCCTGAATCCCACCGGAGTCGGTCAGCACCAGACGGGCGGAGGCCTGCAGGGCGACGAACTCGAGGTAACCGACGGGCTCCAGAAGCGTCCACCGCGAGCCTCTAAGCTCCACCCCCACGCCTTCTAGGCGCGCGCGGGTGCGCGGGTGCACAGGGAAGACGAGGTGCAGACGCTCCGCCACCGCGTCCAGAATGGCGAGCAGCGCCCGCAAGGCCTCGGGATCATCGACATTGCCGGGCCGATGCAGGGTCACGAGCCCGTACTCGCGTCCGCCCAGCCCAAGTCGATCGAGGACATCCGAACGAAGCGCCTCATCGCGGGCCTTGAGAAGACTGTCGATCATGACGTTGCCGACAAAGTGCGCCCGATCGCCGTCCACTCCTTCCCGGGCCAGGTTCACCAGGCCCGAAGGCTCCGAAACGAAGAGAAGATCGGAAAGAACATCCGTGAGCCTTCGATTCATCTCCTCGGGCATGTCGTCGTCGAAACTGCGGAGTCCGGCCTCGACATGCACGATCACCGGACGGAAGCGGGACTTGCCGGCCCAGCCGAACGAATCGCGGCGCTGGAACTTCGCGGCGGCCAGCGCGCAGGCGATCGTGGAGCTGACGTCGCCCACCACCAGCACGGCGTGCGGCTGTTCGGCCTCCAGCACCGGCTCGAAGCGGCGCATGATCTCGGCGGTTTGCACGGTCTGAGTGCCCGGCCCCACCCCCAGATCCACGTCGGGTACCTGTATTTCCAGCTGTCGAAAAAAGATGTCCGACAGGCGCGCGTCGTAGTGCTGCCCGGTATGGACGAGGCGCGCGTCGAAGCGGGGCCATCGCGCGAAACTCCGCATCAGGGGCGCGATCTTGATGAAGTTCGGCCGGGCGCCCACGACGCACAGGACCTTGATGTTCATCGGCCTGAAGCTCCGAGGCGCGCCGCTTTGACCCGCAAGGCGATGGCCAGGCTCTCGGCGGCCTTGCGCTCCCAGGTTTCTCCGCGCATGGCCTGGCTTCGCTTCCTGCGGACTTCAAGCGACTCGTTGCGCAGGGCCATCTCGCAGGCGGTCACGAAGGCCGCCGGGCCGTAAACAAGCTCAGAGGCGCCTCGATACTCGGAGGCTTCCGGGATTCCCGTCGCCACCACGGGAAGGCCGGCGCTCAGATATTCCCGGAGCTTGATCGGATTGATGTTTCGAGTCAGTTCATTCGAGACGAACGGGCAGATCCCGATATCGAAGCCTTTGGCGAAGCGAGGGAGGCTCGCGTAAGGCCGTCGTCCCAGGAAGTGGATGTTCTTGTAGCGGGTAAGCGAGGACACGTCGACCGCGAGCGTGCCCACGAGAACGATCGACCAGTTCGGCTTGTGCTCGGCCACATATCCGAGCAGGTCGAGGTCGATCCAGTTTTCGATGAGGCCGAAGAAGCCGAGGATCGGTCGGGCCAGCGAGGCGATCTCATCCGCGACCGGAGTCGCGTCCTCGAGGGCCGAAGCGAAGTGCGCGTAATCGACGCCGTGAGAGGCGAGGTGCGTTTCGGGGTTGTACGCGCGCTTGCGTTCGAGCAGGGGCTTTGAAGTGGTGAACACCACATCGCACTTGGCGCACAGCTCCTGCTCCATGGTTCCAACCGGCTCACCGCTCAGATGCTTGAAGCCCGACCATTCGTCGGTGCAGTAGTACACGGATAGTGATTCGCCCATGCTGCCCACGAAGGCCGCGGTCGTGGGGAGGAAGGTCCAGAGCTGAAAGTCGCGCATGCCCAGAGCACGTCGTACGATCCCGACCGTAAGCTTGAGGATCCCGCGGTTCACGGAGACCGCCGCCCGGGAATAGGGGAACGGCAGCACCAGCGGGGTGTAGACCCAAAGATGAGGTTCTACCTCCCTCGGCCCCTTAAGGAAGCCGAGCACCTTGGTCCCCATCTTTCGAAGATCCCGCGCGCTTCCGAAATCGGGCCGCCGGGCCCCCACCGAGTTCAGCCAGAGGACCCGGTGGTCGCGGCTCAGCGCCCGCATCACATGGTTGCAGCTCGTGGGATCCTCGCTCCAGTCCTTGGCGAAGCAGACGATGTTCTCGCCGCGGGTGGTCTCCACCTCAGGCTCCCTTCATTACGTCTTCGGGGCTTTCGCGCTCGATGAAGACCCGATGCCATATCTCGAGATTGACCAGCAGCCAGAGCCGTTCACCATGATTGGCGGCGCCCACGCGATGCTCCTCGGCGAGACGAGCGGTCTCCTTTGGTTGGAACAGATCGCGGCTTCGCGCCCGGGGGGACAGGACGAACTCGCGCACCACCGGCCAGAAGGGCCCGGCGAACCAGGGACCTAGAGGAACCGGAAAACCCATCTTCGGACGCGTGAGGATTTCCTTCGGCACGATCCCCGCCAGAGCATCACGAAGGACCGCCTTCGTGGTGAAGCCGCGCAGTTTGGCGGATGCGGGCAAGGCGGCTGCGTGTTCGACGAGTTCATGATCCAGAAACGGCACGCGGCTTTCGATGGAAGCGGCCATGCTCATGGCGTCCTGCTTCATCAGCAGACGGGGGAGATAGGTCTGGAGGTCGGTCCGGCTCATGCGATCGAGCGAAGAGCCATCGGCTTCGCGGTAACACCGCATCGTCTCGCCGTGGGCGTCCGCAGCGACGTCCAGAACCCGGGGATCCACCATCGCCTGCTGTTGGACCGCGCCGAAGACCGCGAAGTTCTCGCAGAAGAGCGAACGCGGACCGGATTCGAGGCCGAGGAAACTTCGTCCCAGATAACGCCGCGCCTTGCGGGGGGACCTCGACACGATGTCGCGCACACCCCGACGAACCGCCTGCGGAACAACCGCCTCGTACCCCCGCCCCAGACGCTCGTTCCACGCGGCGACGCGATAGCGGTTGTAGCCGAGGAACAGCTCGTCGGCACCCTCGCCGGTGAGCACCACCTTCACGTGATCCCGCGCGAGCAGCGAGAGAAAGTAGAGGGGCACGCTCGAAGGAAACGCGATCGGCTCGTCTTCATGCCAGATCAGACGGGGCAGTTGCTCGAAGAACTGCGACGACGACACCACTCGCTCAAGATGAATCGCCCCGGCACTTCGGGCGGCGAGGCGCGCATAGCCAAGCTCATCGGCCTCGCGTTCGGCGAAGCCCACCGCGAAGGTGCGGACCGGTTCTTTCATCAGGGGAGCCATGAGACCGAGCAGGCCGGTCGAGTCGATCCCGCCGGAGAGAAAGAGGCCGAGGGGCACATCGCTCATGAGGTGGCTCGCGACCGCGGCCCGCAAACGCTCACGCAAGTCATCGGCCCGCGACGCCGCGCTTCGATGGTCTTGCTCGGCCACCCTGGGGATGGACCAGTAACGCCGCACCCGGAAGCCCTCATCCTGCGTCCAGGTGAGGGTGTGACCGGCCTCCAGGCGCTTCACGCCCTCGAAGAGGGTGGTGGAGCCCGAAACAAAGCGGTTGGCGAGGTACTCGGGCAGTACCTTGACATTGAGCGCGGGCGCGTGACCTGCTTCCAGCAGGGCCTTGATCTCGGATGCGAACAGAAACTCGCGATCGCTCGCCGCGTAGTAGAGAGGCTTGATGCCCAGCCGATCCCGGGCGAGGAGCAGGCGGCCACGGGTCTCATCCCATATTCCGAAAGCGAACATCCCGGAGAGACGTTCGACGCACCGCTCGCCCTCTTCTTCGTACAGATGCAGGATCGTTTCCGTGTCGCTCCGCGTCCGGTAGCGGTGACCGCGCGCTTCAAGGCCGGGGCGCAGGGAGGCGTGGTTGTAGATCTCGCCGTTGAAGGTGATCCAGACCGTGCCGTCCTCGTTCGACATGGGCTGATGTCCTCCGATCACGTCCACGATGGCCAGCCGTCGATGCCCCAGGCCGATCGGCTCTCGGATATGGATTCCCTCGCCGTCCGGACCTCGGTGCCGTATGACCTGGCACATCCGCTCCAGCCGGCCCGAATCCAAAGGCGGTGCGCCGGAGCCAAGGCGCAGGATGCCTGCTATCCCGCACATTGCTAACGCTTGATCCCCATGAAGATGAGCTGGGGGCTGGTCAGGCGGTTCTCGGCGCCGCGATCGCCGAGGAAGGTCCGGAACAGCACATTCAGAAGGACCTGAGCCTTCATGCAGAGGCGAAGCAGGGGCGCAAGGCGGGAGCCTTCCTTCACATTGAACAGGTAGAAGCTGAACGTGCCGACATAGGCGCAGGAGAGGGTGCGGACCCGGTTCGGGTCGAAGAGCTGAAGAAACGGGATCTTCGCCATGATGTTCAGGTTGTGCATCGGGATCAGTTCGCGATGGAAGAGCCGGGTGAGGGCCAGGTTCACGCCTTGGAGGTTTGGGATCGTGACCACGAGCAGGCCGCCGGGCCGGAGCAGATCGAGGTGGCGGTCCACCACCGCCTTCGGCTCTTCGAAGTGCTCGATGAATCCGCGGGAGACGACCACGTCGAACCGTTCGCGATGCCGCTCGAGACACTCCTCGGAGAAAAAATCCACCGCGTCCACATTCAAGGGATCGAGGCCGCGCGCCGCGAAGAGCGAACGATTCGCCCGCACCCCCTCCTCCGAGTATTCGATGCCGTGGGGCACCAGGCCGAAGGTCTCGTTCAGCTTGACCAGATGTTCGCCGGGGGCGCTGCCGATTTCGACCACGGTGGCCCCGGGGAGGGGCATGTGGCGCCGATAGAGAACGTCCCAGATCTGATGGTCGTCGTAGCTCGACATGTTTTCGACGAACCGATCTCCAAGCAGTCCTTTGAAGTAGCGCGACAGTCGGCTCTTTTCTACCGGGCGCGGTCGCGCAGTCGCACTTTTTTCGAACGCGTGAACCGCGTCCCAGTGTTCGCGGCGGGTCAGGCGGGTCACGCTGTCCATGAGAGGTTTCCTTCGAGGATCACGGTGTCGTCGTCAAAGCGCAGGGTTTGAGGAACATCCTCGAAAACCAGACCGGCGATCGCGCCGCCCGAATCCTGCACGACGCGCACCCGCGGAGGCGGTGCCGCCGAATCCTCAACCGGAAGGAGAAGCGTCACGATGCGAAACGGCAGCTGGACTGTGGTCGAGAAGACCAGAGCGGGTGCTGCAATCCGCTGGCCGTAGTTGGGCGAGACCCAGCCGGCCAGAGGTGAGAGCGATCCGGATTCGATGCGGGCCGACATTGGCCGCGCCGCGAAGGCGCGGGTGAGCAGTCCCCGGCCGCGCCGACCTTCAGCGCGGATCCATGAGTCCGAGGCTGCGGTCAGCTTCACTTCCCCGAACTGAAACCGCTGCTCGATCCGATGTTCCGCCGAACCGGCGAGGTCATCCACGATCACCCAATAGCCGGTCGCCTTTACGAAGACCACACGCCTGCGGTGGACAACGGGATCGGGCAGACGGGTGTAGGCCTCGTGGCTCGCATCCGCGAAGTCGAACCCAGGCGTCGATTCGAAGCGGCGCAAATGAGCGGCGGGACGAAGGCGCCAGCCAAAGGGTCCTTTCGGCTCGGCCTGACCCAATCCGTCCACCGTCACCGTCGAGTGAGCGGCAGTGCCGCGAAAGTGGTCCCTGAACGCGGGGTCTTTGGCGTAAACAAAGGCCCCTGGATCCACGATGAAGGGTTCGCCAAACGGGCTGACCAGGACGCTCAGGAGATCGGCGTGCCCGTGCGCGCCGCTGAACGGGCACCCAAGAGGGCCGACGTCGAACACGAGGTGATGCGAGGTGCGTCGCCAGCCCGAACGCATGACCACATAGCCCCCCTCAGGAAATACGAGGGAGGTCTTTCGGGGCGGCGCCGCCCCCATCGATTCGAGCGTCGCGACGACACCGGAACCAAGGAACCAGAGGGCTTCCGGCTGAACCGTTCCGGCCGCCCAGGCAAAATCCGCTCGGCCGAAGAAACCCGCGGCCACCGCGAAGATGCCACGAGCATCCCGCGGCTCTCTCCGCACCAGGGGAAGCAGACAACCACCGTCCTGATCCCCGATCACGGGAACTCCCTCATCAGGACGACGAAGCGCCAGCAGGACGTCGAGCATTCTCTGGACGATCGCTGCCATGGAGGGAGGCGTCGGCAGGCCGTTTCGAGCGGCCAGAATCAGGTAGTGAAGGTAGATCTCGGCCGTGTAGATCTGATAGGCCGTGGCCTGTTCGAAGTGAACGCCGTCTTGCAGGACCTGCAGGTCGATCTGCTCATCGAGAATCCTTTGCCCGAGAGCGCGGCGCCTCCAGGCCAGGGGGTTTTCCGGAAAGAACAGGCCAGCGTAGAAGAGGCCCAGAGCCTCCCCGGTCAGATGCGTATTCGGCGAGGAGTGGCGGGACAGGTGGCGCTCGACGTGGGCGGCATGGGTGTCGACCGCGTCGGATACTTCCGAGTGCAGGGCGGGCGTAAGGTGCGGTGACAACCTGAAAAGCGACAGGGCCCAGGACCAGGAAACAATGCGCAGCGCCACCTCCAGGCTGCTGACCCAGTTGATTCCGAGGCCGGGCGGGTTCGCGCGGACCCACTCCCTGAGGAGCTTCGCGAAGGTTTCCGCATGACCCTCGTCGCCGGTCGCCTGATACGCCATCCCCAGGGTCACCAGAAACTGCTGCCGGCTCAGTTCCCAGACCACCTTGGGATCTCCCACCGCATCCACGTCCATGGGGTCGATCGACGTCCAGTGAGCGAGGGGCGACCGTTGCCCCGAAACGGGATCGAGGCGCCAGTCGACCGGGTCGCCGAACGACAGGTCCTTGTATCCAAGCAGGTCGAAACGTCCGAGCCGGAGTTTGGCCGCCGCGGCGAGGATGGCCCTCCTGGATTCGGGAGCCAGACTCTCAAGCAGCGCCGGGTTCGAGACGTCTGCGGCCCCCGCGAAGAATCGCCCGGGACTTGTCGATCGAAAGTAGTCGAGAGTCTGGAGATCCGAGAATTCGTGATCCGCCGAGGCCCGCTGTCGAGCTCGTCGACGCGCCGGCGCACCACCCGGGGCATGTCTCTCGAACCACTTCGTGGCCTCCTGGCGGCTGCGGTCGGCGACCTCGCCTACCCCCATCTTCAGAAGGCGGGTCAACATCGAGCCTCTTCGGAACGAGATCGATTTTCGTAAACTCCGACCCACTCATCCCGGACGCAATCCCACGAGTGTTTCTCGGCCACCGCGCGAGCGCCCCGGGCGATCCGCTGGGCCAGTGCTGTATCCCTGAGGAGAACCGTGACCGCGCGGGCCATGGCCTCGGCCTCAAGGGGCGGCACGATAAGACCGGACTCGCCGTCTTGAACCATCAAGGCAATGTCCCCGGTGGCGGTGGTCACCACGGGAAGTCCCGAGGCAAACGCCTCCAGAATCGAAAGTGGCTGGTTGTCAACCAGCGAGGCGTTCAGGAAAAGATCGGCGGAGGCGCACAGATCCGGGATCCGTGCGGGGCTGACCCGGCCTAGAAAGGTGACGCCTTTAAGACCCTGGGCGAGCAGGCGAAGCCGGCCCTCCTCACTGCCCGAGCCTGCGAGAGTCAGGGTGGCGCCCGGGAATTCGGCTTGGATCAGGGCGAACGCCCGAACCACGACATCCACCCCATAGTTGGGTTCGAGGGTGCGGGTCGAGAGGAGCCTGGGCAGGAGAGGCGCACGCGCACGGTAACCAAAGCGGGTCGTATCGACAACGTTGCGAACCACGCACGCGTCATAGCCATGGCGCCCGAAGACGAGGCGAAGGAACTCCGATGGGACCACGATCTGATGGGCCAGGCGCAGCCACGGATGGACGAGCCCGCGACCCTGCGCGAGGTGAAGCGCCGCCTCCCCGCTGTGGTAGTTGAGGATGACGCGCTTCCCCAGGGCGCGGCCCAGAAGCATCGCGGGTGCGGGGGCAAGAAGGAACGACCAGAAAGAGGCGGAGAAGACATGCACGACGTCCGCGCGCCTCAGGCGACGAAGAGAGAGCACGTAGAGCGCCTGGTTGAGCAGGGTCCGCGCGATCGGCACGCGGCGCAGCCAGCCAAGCCCCGCCGGAAAACGGGGATTCGTGGCCACGAACAAGACCTCGAACCCGTCCTGCCTGAGGCCGGCAACGAGGGCGGCGGCCTGGACCGATTGCCCCCCAGGAACATCGAGACTGGGGGCCACGAGGGCCACGGTGACCCGGCTCGGTGTACTCCTGACTCCGTGAGGGTCGGAACAACGGCCGGATCGATTGAAGGCCCCGTTCAAATGACTGCTCAGAACGTCGGCCGAGAACCGCCCGAAGGCTCCCAGGGTCGATCCCTCCCAGAGCACGCGACGCGACAGAGTCAGCATCGGATACTCCGAATCTTGGTGGCGGCAGCCAGTGTAGGCATACCGGTACCCGGCCGCGGCCACCGCGCGCACACTCGCAGGATCGAAACAGCCATCCGGATAGACGAAGTGGTCGATGGGCACGCCCAGTCTCGCGGTCAACTCATCCCGAGATCGAACGGTTTCCTCGATCACCCGGGAAGGATCCTCAAAGGCCAGTCGCGCGTGGGTGCGGGTGTGCGAACCTACGGTCAATCCGGCCCGGGACATGTCGATGAGCTGGTCCCAGGACAAGGATCGCGGTGCATCGCCGCTACTCCCAAACTCGGCCTCCAGCACCGCGCTCAGGCCGGACAGAGTCTCTTGATCGTGGGCCCGCAGAAGGACCCGCGTTGCCTTGAAGGAGTCATCCGGAAGACGCTCGACCGGGTAACCGCTTCCGGCGAGGATCATGCCGACCCGCTCGGCGGGCGAGTGAGTGAGGGCACGATCGATCGCGTTGTAGACCCGGTCGTGGAGAAAACCCGTCCCGTCGTTCAGCAACCCGGTCACCACGAAGACCGCGGCGGGGATCCCCATGCTTTGAAGCAGGGGAAACGCGTTATCGACGAAATCCGCGTACCCGTCATCGAAGGTGACGGCAGCCAACCCCCGGGCGTCCCCATCCGCAATCCTCCCGCCCATCTCGTCGAGGGTCACGAAGCGATAACGCCGGCTGATGAATTGGAGATGGCGTCTGAGCGTTCCCACCCGAATCCCCAGGGCGGGAACGCCGTGGTCGCGCAGAGGGGCGTGATCCGTGAGCACGCGGTGATACCCGAGGATGAGCGGCTCTCTGGCCGCTTCGGTAAGACGGCCGATCCAGCGATCCACACCAGTTCGCGCAATCCCGTGCGCGATCGCAGACCGGGCGAGCCGACGCATCATGCGGAGCCGCCGGGACGGGTCGAGGCAAGGCGAGCGCGGACGCCCCCGTGCAGCCGATGGGCGACGGTCCGGGTCTTTTCGACGACGGAGGCGCCCGCCCAGGCCAGGCGGCCGAGGGGGCCACGAGGGAACACTCGAATCCGCCCGAGCCGTCTCACTCCCTTGGCCCAGTCGAACTTGTACGCTTCTTCGCCGTGCAGGAGATCGAACTCGGAAGCCCCCTCCTCGATGGCCTCTCGAATCGAAAGACCCATGGCGACGGTGCCCACGCTAAGACTCGCGAATCGAGGATCGAACCCCGACTGGTAGAAAGAGAAGACTCGACCGTAGCGGAAGCCGTACAGGGCCGCGGCCGGCGACTCCCCGAGCCACAGCACGAAGAGCCGAAGCCAGCCGCGCGCGAGGGCGAGACGGGACCAGTCCTCGTGGAACTCCAGAATGCCCGGCCCGGCGAGACCATCGGAGCCTCCGCGTTCGCTCCATCTGCGGCGATGGAGTTCGAACAACACGGGAAGCAGGTCGCGGCGCCGTGACTCCGAAGAGACGCATTCGAAGCGCAAACCGTGCTGGCTTTCGAGCTTGCGCAGCTTTCTGTGGAAGTTGTAGCGATGCTGCGCGCCAACCGTGTCGAGATACGCGGCGAAGGACCCCGCCCCCAGATCGATGTAGGGGCAGCGATGGGTGCGCCTCGCCTCTACCGGACAACCAAGCCCGCGCAGGTCGCGCGCGAGGCGGCTGGAGGCGCTCGACATGATTCGAACCTGGCGCAGGTCGAGGGTCGCGTCCATCGAAACCAGGTGTGCGGCCAGTCTTGGAATAACTTCGCCTTCATCCTTGGGACGCACGATGACGTCGAGGTAATCCGAGCCCACCCGGCCGGTGCCGAGGAACGAGAGCCGGACGGCGCCGAGGGCGCTCATGCCCTCCGAACACAGCGGCGCGATCGCGAGAAGCTCCCCCCCGCGACGAACCGTGAGGATCGCGAGTTTCCTCTCGCCCGAAAGGTGCGACCACCAGGTACTCATCCACTCAAAGGTCAGGAAGACCGTGTCCGATGGGGTCGCTCGAAGCAAAGCGTCCCATTCCTCCCGAAGCGCCTCGAAGGCGCCGGCATCGACAACGGTATCCACGCGAAGCGCGGACGAGGCCAGGGAGGCGGCCAAAGGCAGATCCAGGGTCACACCCGGAGCGAAAGCAACGCTTTCACCGATCATCACGATTCCTCCCGCGGCCGGGCCCGGGGCACGGGGAGGAACGAGGGCGGCTCCGGTTCCTTGTTTGTCGAGGTGGTCGAGGTTGTCGAGGGGCGGCGCGCGCTCAGGAGACGTTCGTACAGGCGCTCCGTCTGATCTACGCTCGCTTGAAGTGAGAACTGCTCCCTCGCCCGTTTCCGGCCCGCACCGCCGATCAACGCGCGTCGCTGCGGGTCTGCGAGCAAAGCGCCGATCGCCTGGGCCAGGGCGGGTGCATCCCGTGGAGGCACGAGCACTCCGCTCACCCCGTCCTCGATCAACTCACTTGTCCCACCCACCGCGGTCGCGACCACTGGCACTCCGGCGGCCATGGCCTCGAGCACAACATTGGAAAGCCCTTCGGCGAGCGACGGAAGGACGGAGACGCTCACCTCAGCCAGAAGTTCCGGAACGTCGCTGCGGAATCCCGCGAAAACGACGCGTTCGCCAAGACCAAGGGCCTGCGCCTTCTTTTCCAGTTCGTCACGGTAAGACATGGAAATACTGTCGCCCACGATCAGGAACATCACCTCTTCGAAGCGGCCTTTCAGAAGAGCCGCGGCCTCAAGGAAGAACTCGAGACCTTTGAGCCGGTTCAACCGCGCGAAAACCGCCACCAGAGGCGCCGTCGCCTTCAGGCCGAAGGTGGCCCGCACCGATCCGGAAGCGCGCAGATTGTTGAACCGGGCCACGTCGATACCGTTCCGAATGATGGTGATGCGGGTCTTGTCGTAGCCCTGGCGCACGAGGACATCCTGAACCGCCTGCGCATTCACCAGCACATGGTCCGCCGCGCGGCAGACCCACCGTTGCAGGACCTTCTGGGTTCCGGTCAGATGGTCGCCGGTGTCGCGGATCGAGGCCACCACGACGTCGACCCCGGCCAGCCGGGCCGCGGGGATGGCGAAAACGTTCGCGTAGAACCCAAACGAGTGAACCACCCGGATACGGTTGGCCCTCAGGTAGCGCGCCAGCCGGGCCTGCTGAAAGAGAGTCTGGAGGCTCGGAAGAGTGGTGATGGGGTATGCGGAGAGCGCCACGTCCGAATTGTCGACCTCCTGAAAAAGCGGGCCATCTCGACGAAAGCAGCCAAGGTGCACCTCGAAGCGACCGCGGTCGTGGTTCTGGACCAGGTTCACCACCTGGCGCTCCGTTCCTCCAATGAGGAAGTTGCTCAGAAAGGTCAGCACCGGCAACGGCGCTCCGGGCTTTTCGGCCTCGCTCATGAACGTACCGCCTGCCCGGTGTCGCTTACGGCCTTCGCCGCCACCGCGAGTCCGGCGATGACGTAGAAGTAGAACGTATAGGCGGCGGGGTGGAAGAACGCCGCCACCGAGAAGGCGACGAGACTGATCTCGATGCCTTCCGCCAATTGGGCCACCTCCGGATCGGCGCTCCGCCTCGCCGCGCGCGCGCTCCGCCAGCAGGATAGAAGCAGGAGCAGAAACAGGACGAGGCCGGGCAGCCCGAGATCGACGGCGAACTCAAGATAGATGTTGTGAACCGACCTCCAGGTGGCGCCTACCGATTCGTTCAGAACCAGAATATTCATCCCAAGACCAGCCCCAAGAACCGGGTTCTGGACCGCGTGTTCAATCGCCGCCACCGTGCCGGTCCAGCGGGCCCGGGCGGATCCGGTAACGTCTGAGTCCACACTGCCCATGGTCAGAATCCGGTCGGTGTAGGAGGCGGGAATGAGAGGCAGTGCGAGAAGCGCGCCGCCCATCGCCGCGAGCACCAGACCGCGACTCGGGCGCCGCAGCAGGCGAAGCCCGAACAGGAAAAGGGCGGTGGCCAGGGTCAGAAAGCCCGCACGGGAGAACGTGAGAACGACCGCACTCACCTGAATCCCGATGGCCGCGACCAGGAGGGCCCGAGGCACGAACCCCGCAGTGGTCAGAAGGAGGGCCACGGTCATGGGGATGATCAGGTTGATCATCAAGGCGAGGTCGTTGGGGTTTCGCGTGAGGCCGGCGTCGTGCCCGAGAATTCGAATGTCCTGCGTCGGTCCGAAAACCCCTGAGAAGTAGTTTGAGATTCCCACGAGCCCAAGGGTCACGGTCAGGAGGGTCAGGGTCAGGGTCATGCCGCGCAGCCGCGGCTTGGTGTCGACGAGGTTGCCGATGAGCCAGAAGAGCGCGAGAGCCTTGATGAAGAGGCCCAGGAGAAGGGAAAGGCTCCCGCCCGGCCATTGCGAGAATGGCATGGTGAGGATGCTCCACAGCAGAAGCCATCCGGCCAGGCGCATCTCAAGAACCGGCCGGGTCAGCGGGAGACTGCGTTCGAAGCGATCTCGGAGATGGGCCACGATGGCGAGGAGGCCGGCGAGCAGAGCGAGACGAATGGCGCCGAGTGCGGGAAAGACGTTTTGCGGGGCGAGGAGCAGCACGCAAGTGAACGTGATGAGAGCTCCGTAGGCGAGGGGGCTGGCGCGCGCTTCGGCGTTCGCGCCCCCATCTACAGGTGGAAGGGGCCCGGACGCCGGTTGATCGTGGCGTGGATCGCGGCGCCACCAGTCCTGAGCGGGCCCAAGCGCGGGCGCGTCGAGCGGTCGAATGGTCACGCGACGTCACGCGAGGATCCGCGGGGACTCTTGCCGCGCTGCTCCTCGATCGAGACCACGCCACCGCCGCGGGCCGGCCGGTCGTTCGCAAAGTTCCGCACGGGCGTGGGTCCTAACACCCCGGCGCCCTTTCGGATCGGATGCTCGTCGCCAAAATAGATGGGCAGAACCTGCGCTCCCGGCGACGCGGTGAGTTCAGCCGGCTGGCTGCCGGAGATCACGACCTTGACGGTTTCGAAGAGGATCCGCAGGTCGAGGCCCATCGAAAGGTGGCGGATGTAGTGCAGGTCGTACCGCATCTTTTCCGTTTCTTCTTCCAGATTATTCGCGTAGCCATAACGAATCTGCGCCCACCCGGTCACTCCGGGACGGACCGAGCAGCGAACACCGTAGTACGGGATCCTCTCGGTAAAGAGCTCGACGTTGGACACGGGATGCGGTCGCGGGCCCACGAGGTTCATGTCCCCGCGAAGAATGTTCACGAACTGCGGCAGTTCGTCGATGCGGAACCGGCGCAGCCAGTGTCCCACTCGCGTGGTGCGGTGGTGGTTGTCCGCCGCCCACTCCGAGAGCGCGCCTCCGATGCTCATGGTGCGGAACTTGACGAGGCGGAACGGACGACCGCCAAGACCCACGCGATCGTGGAGGAAGAACACCGGGCCCACCGAGTCCAGCTTGATGAGAAGGGCCACCGGAAGCAGGAAGGGCAGAAGCAGGACCAGGCCGCCGAGAGCCACGACGAAGCTCAGAGACCGGGACAGCAGCAGGACCAGCCACGAGGGCTCGGATTCTCGGGAGAAAAGAATCGCGCGCGGTGTCGCATATTCGATCGCGATCTTCCCGGTGAGGCGCTCGTAGGCGACCATCCCGTCCTCAACCGGAATACCCCGGGACTGCGGCTTCAGTAGTTCACGGGCCAGCACGGGATCGTGCCTCTCGCGGGTGGCGCAGACGATCAGATCCGGTTCGAACCCCTCGATGATTCCGGCCAGATGGTCAAGGGAACCGAGCCTGAGGATGGGAAGGGCGGGTTGAAACTCGCGGGACCCGTCGTCGGCAATGCCCACCACGACATCTCGAAGATCGGGCTCGGCGAGTATTTCCTGAACCAGTTTTCCGGCGAGTTCCGTGGTACCGAGGACGAGCACTCGACGAGAGAAGGGATGAATCGCCAGGAAATGATGGAGCACGCCCCGCAAGGGCAGGAGGAGTCCCCCGCACAAAATGACGGTCTCCGCCAGGAATCGCCAGGAGATTTCCAAGCCGGGGATCAGCCATTGAGCGATGGCGCCCAGGACGAACATCATCGCGAGCGCCTTCGGGAGGCGCCGGACGAAAGCCCCAAAGCTCCGCACCCGCCGCAGGTCGTAGAGATCGTTGAAGTGGAGCGCGAAGATCCCTAACAGAGTCAGGGCCAGCGCGTGCCCGGCCAGCAGGGGCGAGGCTGCAGGAACATGGCCGCTGCTCTCCAGCCGGACCCAGGTGACGAGGAGGAGGATCATCCCTTCGATCAGGGCGAGGGTCATGGCCGCTTCGAGGCTCCAAGGATCGAGGGTGACCGGCTCGGTGTCAGCCCCGGCTCCCCGTAGCTGTAGTAGGAGCGATGACGCCGCGAGAGCGGCAGGTCGTCGCCGTTGTAGACGATGCCAACCACTTTTTTAGGATCCAGCGACGAGAGCGCCTCATCGAGCAGACTCCGCGGCGTCACATGGGCGCTCACCACCAGGAAGATCCCATCCACCCAATCGCTCAAGGCAAGAAGGTCTGCCACCGGCACCACCGGCGGCGTGTCGACAAGCACATAGTCGAAAGCCTCCCGCGCCGATTTCAGGATCTCGTCGGTGCGGGTCGATCGCAGCGCTTCATAGGGCATCGCGGGGCAGGTGCCCGCAGGCAGGACGGCATAGGCAAGGCCCGGTCGTCGTCGCACCACCGCTTCAAGGGAACATGAAGGGTCGGCAATGGCGCCGGCCAGACCCGGACCGGCGGGCCGGCCGAAGCCCAGCTGTTCGCCCAAAGAGCCGCGCCTCAGGTCCGCATCCACGAGAAGAACGCGGCATCCCGGTGACTGGGAGAGGGTCGACGCAAGATTGATGCTCGTCGTGGTCTTCCCGTCGCCTGCTACCGGGCTCGAGATCGCAATGACGCGCTTGTCCAGTTTCCCAAGCTGCTGCACGATGTGGCTCAACACGCGATACTGCTCCGCCGCATAGGTATGGGGAACGCGCGGAGCGCTTTCGACCATTCTCGCGTCTCTCGACGAGGCGCGCTCCCCGGCAGTGACCACCGAGCGAAGGCTGGGGATTGTGCTCACAGGCGGCCTCGTGGAGCGAGCAGCGCGGTCGCCCCCTCGTTCCCATGAGCCAGGAACCGGGTGGCGTGGACGGTAAGGACGATGCCGACGATAAGAGTCAGACTGAGCAGGGCGGCCCGCCGCCGGTCACGAGCCCGGTCCTGCGCCGAACTTGTGGACATTCGAGGGATCCGCACAAGAATCGGGACCCGGGTGTGGAGGCTCAGTGCATCGGCGGAATGAAAGGACGTGTCGAGCTTCTCGGCCACGGCCACCGCGATGAAGGCTATGGCGATGGCGGCGATGAACCCGAACATGGCGAGGCGCGTGCGGTCGGGCGCTATGGCGTCGGTGGGGACGATGGCGGGGTCGAGCAGGCGCAGGCGTTGTCCCTGAGGCCCCATCTCACGCGCGTCGGCCAGTTGCGCTTCCTCGTATCGCTTCAGTAGCGATTCATAGAAGTCGCGGGTGGTCGCATAGTCGCGGGAGAGCGCCTGGTACTCCTGCTCGCGCAGCGGGGTTCCGGCCACCCGGCGCTGGTACACGGCAATTTCGGCGCGGAGGCGCGCCTCCTCTTCGGCCAAACCGCGAATCTCCCGATTCGCCCGCTCGATTCCAGGAAGGGTGCGATCGACCCGCGGCTTCCGCGCCACGATGGCGGTCAGGCTGTCGACCTCCGCCTTGGTGCTCACCACATCCGGGTACTTCTCGCTGAACCGGGTGCGCAGAGCCGCGAGTTCCTGGGTAAGTTTGGCCAGACGAACCCGATCCGGGTCCGCCTCCTCCTCGGGGTCCGACTCGCCGCCCGCGAGCAGGGCCGCGCGGCGCTCCACCGCTGCTGCCTTGGCCTCGCTTGCTTTCTGAAGTTGCGCGTTCAGGCGCTCGGAAGCCATGAAACTACTGGCCGCCTGCTGCGGTAGTTCGCCGGCAAACGTCCGCTTGAAGTCGGCCATCCGCGCTTCCTGGGGAGCGAGGCGTTTCTTCACTTCGTCTAGTTGAACCCGCAGAATCTCGGCCGCTCCGCTGGTTTGTCGGTCGCGCAGGTGGGCGTCCTCTTCGATGTAGGAGGCCGTGAGAGCGTTCGCCACCACTGTCACCTTGGCCGGGTCGCGCCCCCGATAGGCGAGGGCGAACGCGATGGTCCCGCGGCCGGCGGCAAGGTCGGATCCCGAGATATCGATGCGCATGTCGCGGCGCATATGTTCGACCGCGGCCTGGGACGAGGCGAGCCTTCGCACCTCGGGGTAGAGGTCGAAACGACCGATGACCTCCGCGAGACGGGTTCGGCTCAGAATCTCCTGGCGAATGGTCTGCAGGCGCGACTCGAGATCGTCAGGTCCGCCCGAAAGAGATGGCCTCTCCACCAGAACCGTCGCCGTCGACTGATAGAGATCGGGAAGGGATTTCGCACAGGTGAAGATGATGGAGAAGACGATGGCAAAGGCAAACAGCGCCACCCATCGCCGCCTTCGGAATGAGGCCACGGCGCCTTCAAAGTTCAAGTTCGCAGTCATTATTGGTTCTCCGTCGACGTGTCCTCAGGCCGGCGTTGTTCCCTGGAGGTCACAAGCTTCACCAGAAGGGCGCCGCGCCGGATCTGCCCGGGCGCGCCGAAGTCCGGCTGCTGAAGATCGAACGAATACGCGGCGCCGAGGTGAAACCAGGGCGAAAAATGCCACAACGACTCCACGTTCAACCGCAAGGCCGTGAGGCTCTTCCCGCGCAGCGAGTTGTGATACACGCCCGGACCCGAAGCGACCTCCAGGTTCCGGGCCACCCGAAGGGCCACCGTCGCTACTAACGACTGGGTGTCGAGCGCGCCCGTCTTGCCGAGGGTTGTCGCCTGGCTCTTCGAGTAGGTCAAGGTAAACAGGCCCTGTTTCAACCGTCGTTTCATGGTGGCAAGGATCTCGGCGGTCACCGAACCCTTGGCAAAACGGGGTCCCGCGCGGAGGAGAACCAGGGCGCGGGGCGAAACCTCTCCCAGCCAGCCAAACGTGACGACATCGGCCGTGGACTTCTCAGTCTTGTCGCCGCCGGTGAAGTCGAACCATCGACGCTCATAGCGCAGGCTCAGGGTGTCGCGCTGGGAGGTGCGCCGGTCGAGGCCCGTGGTCCAGGTCCGGGTGTCGGCGACCCGGCCATCGAGAGTGTCGTGGGCAAACGAGAAGGCGGCGGTGAATGTGGAAAGGCTGGAGAGCCGGTACTCGGCCACCGGGGTCGCTGAAGTCCTCGAGGCGAGCGAGCGGCCCAGAGCGAGGCCGGAGATGACGTTCAACTCGCTTGGCGTCTTGGTGTCAAGGTAGATCGCGAAGACGGAGAGCGTCAACGACTTCGTGGCCTGCGCGTTTATGGCCACCTGACCGACCGTCCGCGCCTTCATGGTGTCGAAGTCCGGGTGACGTTGAAAAAAGTCGGCGGCGCGCGAACCTTGCGCGTCGATGGTGAAACGTGTCGAGCGATAGCCGGTCTGGAGACCGAGATTCACCCGGGTCACGAAATCGTACTCCGGAAACTGAGTGAAGAACAGGTTGTCATCCAGGGTCTCGGTGAGAGTGAGCATGGGGACAAAGAAGCCCCCCTTTTGCTTCGGCGGCTGGGGGGCAAGCTCTTGGGCGCCCGTCCGCGGGAGGGGAAGGATCACGAGGGCGAGTCCCAGCACCCACCGGCACGCCGGCCCTTCCAGTTCGTTTCGCTTGACCAAGTGACATTCCTTCAAGGATCGGGAGCCTCGAACGAGGCCTCACCCTCCCCGCACTAAGCAAGATTCCGGCCACTGCGGATCTACGCAACTTCCCTATTGCGCCACGTCGCCCGGCCTTATAAAGACAGGGGGGGAATACCGGTTTGTAGATTGCTCAAACGCGCCGTGCGCTTCTTTCGAGGTCGCGGGAGGCTTCGCCCGCGCAATGAGTCGCTGGTTTCAGGGCACGATCACGATGTCGCCCGGGCGGAGATCGAAGTTCTCCTGGGGATTTTTTGCCTCGTTCAGCTTGTCGTAGTTGAAGGGAATGCGCCTTGAAATCCCTCCCTGGGCGCGCGTGACAACGACTTTGGAACGGCCCGCGAATTCCTTGAAGCCGCCCGCCATGGCCAGGGCATCGACGATGGTGGCCGAGCTTCGCAGGTCGTAGCGGCCGGGCTTCATCACCTGCCCGATCACTGAAATCATGAAACTCTTGACCTCGGTCACAATGACCGCAACCTCGGGCGAGGGAACAAACTCCACGAGTCTCTTCATGATGGAATCCCGAAGTTCCATGGGCGTGAGGCCGGCGGCCTTGACGTCGTTCAGAAGGGGCAGGCTGATCATCCCGTCCGGACGCACCGGAACGGTGCGGCTCAGCGCCTCGTTGCTGAAGACCGAGATCTGAAGGATGTCCTCCGGGCCTATGCGGTAAGCGACAGAGGTATCTGCCGCGACCGGCCGGGAGCGCTGAGCCTCCGCGGGGCCGAGGAAACCGAGGATGGCGGCTGAGGCCAGGAACAAACGCGACTTCGTCTTCATGAGGTTCTCCATAGGATTCTTCAAAGGCCTGGCCGGACCGGATGCGATCC
This sequence comes from uncultured Acidobacteriota bacterium, assembly GCA_964520805.1. Lineage (GTDB taxonomy): Bacteria > Acidobacteriota > Vicinamibacteria > Fen-336 > JAGNNV01 > JAGNNV01. The sequence continues at coordinate 23,692 of CAZFQH010000002.1, forward strand.
GGAGCTCGGGCGGCGCGGTGCCCGCGACTTCGGCCTGGATGCCGTCCCGTCCAGAAACGCGCGACACCACAGCTCGAAGGAAATAAGCGTCCACAACTCGAGGCCGAGATCCCGACCGGCCTCGTGGCGCTCGATGAGTTTCACCAGGTAGGTCTTCTGGAAGATCCCCCGGTTGAGCGCGCGACCGCTCAAGAGCAGATCCCTCAGGAAGCCGGACAGCCGTCCCCGAAACCAGTGACCGAGGGGGATACCGAAGCCCTGTTTGCGCCGATCGATGACCTCGTCGGGCAGCACCCCTCGCATCGCCTGCTTCAAGATGTATTTCCCCGTCCCGTTCTTGATTTGCATCTCGGGAGGGATAGTGCCCGCGAACTCGACGAGTTTGTGGTCGAGGAGCGGCTCTCGCGACTCGAGCGAGTGAGCCATGCTCATGCGGTCCACTTTGGTCAGGATGTCCAGGGGCAAGGACCGCTCGAGGTCGAGAAGCTGACGTTCCGAGAGCCAGTGCAAGCGGCCGGAAAGGATGGCCATGGCTTCGTTGCGCGCCGTGTCGCCCGCGGCGAGCGCCGCGTAGGCCTCGGGCTCGAAGAGGCTGCGCTTCTGGCCTTCGCGGAAGAGGGTCTGGGCATCGAGGTATCGCTCACCATCGTTGAGTCCGTGGTGTCTCACAAAGTTGCCGCCCTTCATCCCGTCCGGCATCAGGCTCCCGAGCGCGCGGAGCACCGTCCGAGCGGCCGCGGGCAGGGCCTCGCGTTCCTGGCCTTCGATCCGGTATTTCTCGTAGCCGCCGAAGAGTTCGTCGCCCCCATCGCCCGACAACACAACCGTGACGTGTTCGGCCGCCATCTTCGACACCAGATAGGTCGGGATCGCGGAGGAGTCGCCAAACGGTTCATCGAGGTACCACGCGATGTCCTCCAGAACGTCCACGACATCCGGCTGCACCACCAGTTCGTGATGATCAGAGCCGAACTGCCTGGCCACCCTCTGCGCATGCGCAAGTTCGTTGAAGTCGCTCTCCGCGAAGCCGATCGAGAAAGTCTTGACCGGCTGGTCCATCAATCTGGCCATGGTCGCGACCACCGCGCTGCTGTCGAGGCCTCCGGAGAGGAACGCGCCCAGGGGAACGTCACTCACCAGGCGCAGCCTCACCGACTCCTCGAGAAGGCCGCGGACTCCCTCGATGAAGTGGCTCTCCGGTCTTCCGCGGTCGGGCTCGAAACGCGGCGTCCAGTAACGATGGAGGCGAATGCCGGCCGAGGCGCTCGCCACCAGCAGATGCCCGGGTTCGAGCTTGTGGACGCCTTCGACGATGCTCTCGCGGGACGGCGTGGTCAGGAAGGTGAACAGATGATCCACCGATCCCCAGTTCAGTCGCCGCTCAACCTCGGGTAGCTCAAGAATCGCCTTCAGTTCGGAGGCGAAGAGAAGACGTCCGGTCCCCTCACTCCAATAGAGCGGCTTGACGCCCAGCCGGTCGCGCGCGACCAGCAGCTGACGTCTTCGTGCGTCCCATAATGCGAAAGCAAACATCCCGCGCAGGTGTTCGACACAGGAAACGCCGTGTTCCTCGTACAGGTGAGCGATAACCTCGGTGTCGGTATGGGTCTCGAACACGTGCCCGGCGGTCTCGAGCTCGCGCCGCAACTCGCGGAAGTTGTAGATCTCCCCGTTGAACACCACCCACACCGTGCCGTCCTCGTTTCGGACCGGCTGGGAGCCGCCCTCGACGTCGATCACGCTGAGCCTCCGCATGGCGAGACCGAGACTGCCGGTCAGATGGAAGCCCGCTTCGTCCGGACCCCGGTGGATCATCGCGTCACTCATGCGGACGAGGTCCGCCTGTTCCACGGGTCCCCCATGGAGGTCGAAGATTCCGGCGATGCCGCACATGGCCTTACGCCGCGCGTTCCTTCAGGAGCGCATGGGTCCTTCGGCGCAACTCGCGGAACAGCGAGGTGCGCTCCTCGTTACTTATGATTCCTGTCGCTAGGATCAGGACCAGATAGACAAGGCCAAAGGTCACGCTTTCCGCGACCAGAACGGAAAGCCTCGGTCCGCTCAGGCGGCCCCTCATCAGGATCACGGGAAATGCGGCGAGAGCGCTTGCCGCGAGAATCGCGCCGAGGCTTCGCCAGGGCAGAAGGTCGCGGATCCTCAGTCCCATGACGCTCCGCATCCGGACCAGGTGCAACCCCTTCGCCAAGGCCATGGCGAGCAGGGTCGCAATGACCGGCCCGAGCAGGCCGAACGCGGCCATCAGAGGCTGCATCGCGGCCACGATCAAAGCCAGACGGGCGAGGTTCACAACGAACAGGTACCGAAGCTGCGCCTGCACTCGCATGACCCCGTCCGTCTGCAGGACCGAAAGGGCGATGGTGATGACCCACAAGGAGAAGATGGGCGCGCTCGCCGCATAGGCGTCGGTAAAGAGAAGAGTGATCACCTCTCGCGAAGTCACCATGAGAAGCGCCACCATGGGGAAGAACACGAGGGCGAGTTTTCGTGTGATGTCGATCCAGATCGACAGGGCTCCGGCCGGCCGCCCCTCGCGCAGTTCCTCGCCCATCCGCACCATCATCACGCTCGAGGCCGGAGTGGCGAGGAAGTCCACCAGAGGCACCTGGAAGCAGCCCACGGAGTAGATCGCGAAGGTGGCAGCATCAAAAGTCCAACTCACCGTGTACTGGTGAAACGTCGACTGGAGAATCTCCACCAGCACATAGAGGGAAAAGGGCAGGGCATAGGCGAGCTGACCCCTCATAAGTCCGGGAGTGACTCGGAACTCGGAGCCGAACTCCCGCTTCAAGATCCACAGCGCGAAGACCAGTCGAACCGCCGAAAAGCCCATGGCCCAGAGCATCAGGGTGTGAAGGTCGGGCGCCAGAAAGGCCACGGGCAGGGCGAAACACGCGGCCCGGGCGATATCCGATATCACGTAGGTGAAGGAGGCGGTGGCGTATCGCTTCCGGGCGATCAGCGCGATCTCCAGAACCGTGGCCACAAGGGTGAAGAACAAGAACACGCCGATCGAGGAGAGATGCTCGGCGAGTGCGGGGTTTTTCATCCACCCGGCCACGTCGTGCCGGGCCGCGTGGAGCCAGGCCAAACAAGCGCCCCCCGAAAGGACGAGGCCCAGGACCGCGTTGGCGACGTATCCCCCGCTGTTCTCCGGTGCCTTCGGCACGAAGTAGTAGAGGCTGTCGGACAAACCCACGAGGGCCACCGAGTAAAGGGTGGCGAACACCAGAAAGAGCTGCTTGTAGGTCCCGTACTCGGTCTGATCGAAAAACCGAACCAGAGTTACCGGAATCAGGAGGGTGGCGAGGGAGGCGAGGGCCCGGCCGGCCATCAGCAGCAGAGCGGGACGAAAGGTGGACTCCGCGCGAACTTCCGGAATCTCGCTCACTTTCGTTCAGCACGGGCTCCACTGATGGCCATTGACTCTTCCCTTGGGATCGGCCGGGCGCACCCCGGTCGGTCTATAAGGTAGGCAAGTTGGATGCCATAAAACGAAACAGCGTGTGACTTGAACCGAAGCTCCGCCGATCGTCTTTCGATTGAACCCGGCAGACCCGTTTTGTAGAAACCGACCCCGATCGGGCCGCTCAGCCCTGACACGGGCGGGCCCTCTGGATGGCATACGATTTGATGGACCCGGGAGTGATGGGGAGTGGTAGCGGACGAACGATCGAGGAGCGGATGGGCGAGGCGCGTCGCCGGTTTCGGACCCTTGGCCCTTCGGATTTTCTGGGACACGTTCTACGCCAGGTCACACGGTCATGGCTGGATACCGGGGGTCTGACGTTTTTCGTGCACCACGAGGACACCGCCGGTTTGCCTCGGCAGGCACCTGGGTTCGAGATTCGAGAGCTATTCACGTCCAATCGGAACGCCATCCTTCATGGCTCGGAATCCGGATGGGAGAAGCTTCTGGCGAGATTCCGCTCCGGCGATCGGTGCTTCGGCGCCCTGGATGGGCAAGGCCTTGCCGTTCACACCCGATGGGTGACGCTTTGCGGAACCACCATCCCCGAACTCGGAATGCGGATCGTACCGGCCGAAAACGCGGCCTACTTTTACGATGGGTACACGAGGCCGGACGCGAGGCGACGCGGAATCGACCTCGTGGTTCGCGACGTGATCTTCCATGCCCTGCGCGCACAGGGAAGGATCCACATCTATTCCTACGTGAGGAACGACAATCCACAGGGCCTGCGCGCTGCGCATCGCGCCCAGGAGGTGGCAGCCCGAGTGCGCTACCTGCGCCTCTTCGGAGGGACACCGCGCGTCTCCGGCCCGCGTGCGATGCAGGGGGCGGCCCTCGTGGGGCTCGCGGCCACCGCGGATTTGGATGACGCGGAGAAGCGGGCCTCGGCCTGGCACGCGTGGTTCGAAGGGTGGCTCAAAGAGCCGCTGGCCCGAAGGTCGATAGGTTTCCATCAGCTTCCGGATGACGCATTCAAGGCCATGGCCGAGCACATCCGCGCGACGCTGTCGCTCGACCCTTCCCGCGATCGCGTGCTGGATGTCGGGTGCGACAGCGCGCTCGTGACCCGACACGTGGGCCCCCATTGCCACCGTCTCGTCGGCGTCGACTTCATCCCCGGGATGCTCATCGACGCGCAGCGTTCACGGGTCGGTGAAACCGCGCATTCCAGAATTCCCCGGTTCGCCGCCGCCGATGGGCGAGTCCTGCCCTTCCCCGCCAGCACCTTCACAAAGGCCTATTGCACCGGCGTCGTTCACACCCTGCCAGGTTTCGATGACGCGCTGGCCATGATCGTCGAGTTGATTCGGGTGGTGGCGCCGGGAGGCCGGGTCCTGGTGGCCGGGTTGCCCGACCTGCGCAAACGCGGAGCGGGCCGTCGAGAAGCCTGGCGGCTCGGCGGAATTCGCGAGAGAGCGCTCATCCTCGGGGCCATCGCACTCCCGGCCCGGGCCCGGGGATTCGTCCACAGGCTTCTGAGGGGGGCCAAGGACTCGCCGCTTCGATACCTGGAGTTCGACCTTGAAGCCGTGAGCGTCCTTCTCCGAAGCCGCGGGGTCGAGTGCGTCCCGATGGACTATCCGGACAATTTCTGGAGTCGCGACTTCCGTCTGACCAGGTCGAACCTCGTCATCATGATTCCAGAACGGCGCTGAGTTCTAGCCTCAGTCGGCCGGAATCCTGGGCAGGTCGATCCAGAATACGCAGCCTTTGCCGGGCAGGTCGCGCACACCGATCTTCCCGCCCATCGCGGCCACGCCTTTGCTGCTGATGGTGAGTCCGAGACCGAGGCCCGTGCGGTTCCCTCCGCGCTGCTCGAACGGTTTGAACAGTTCCTGGATTTTTCCTGCGGGCAGGCCGCCGCACTCATCCTCGACTTCGAAGAGCACACGATCCGTGGTGACCGTGGTTCTGAGGTGTATCCGCGCCCCGGCCCGACTGAACTTGAAGGCGTTCTGGAGGAGATTGGAGATGGCCGCGGCAAGGATCTGCGGATCGGCCTGGACGTGGACGCCCGGCGCTACGTCCAGCACCACGCACTCGTGTCCGGTCGCGTCCGCCACAATTGCCGCCTCGCTACGAACCTCGGCGACCAGCTCGGCTACGGAAACGCGCTCCTTTAGTCCCAGGCCCGCTTCGAGCCGCACGCCGGCGAGCGAATTGTTCACAAGGAACCGAAGCGCTCGCAGGCTCCGGCCCAGCACCGCGCCCGTGCTGCCGGAGATGCCCACCACCCCCCTCTGGAGGAGGTTGAACGAGATCAGGGCGGCGGACACACGGTTGCCCATCTCGTGCACCAGGACTCCGTGGCGTTCGAGCCCCTGCTGCGCCACCGCTTGGTCCCGCTGCCGCTCGTACTCCGTGACCGCCTCGGCGGTGGCGTCGTCCTGGCACATATTGAACACCTGAAACTCATCGACCGTAATGGGCGCATTGGTTTCCTCGGCCAGCTGGGTTATGGACTGACAGACATCGCCATAGCCGTGGACGACCTGGCTGATGCTGAATCCCATGTTAAGTAGCTCGCCCCCATGGACACCCGCGGCCTCCTTCAGGGCGCTGCTGTCGGTCGTGGCCCTTCGCAGGCGATTGACGAGTTGCGCCAGGAAGAGCGGAACGCCGTTCCTCATCTCGGCCTCAGTGGGCAGCGGGTTCGTGCGCGTGCTCACCTTCGCCCGGGCGCGGGTGATGATTTCTGCAGTGTTCGCGGTGAGGAACTCGTGGAGCACGTATCGGCCTCTCGTACTATCGCGTTGCTTCTTGTCCGTCAGCAAGGGTCGATTCGCCTATTGGAAGATCGAGAAGTTGCCGAGCAGCGACCAGAGCACGAAGAAAACGATGATGGTGCCGATGCAGCCGCAGCCGGACTTTTTGGCTCCCCACCCGGCAACCACGCCACGAAGTACTTTGCTCATTCCATTTCTCCTCTGTCAGTATCCATTTTTCGTACTGCGCTCTCCATGCCACTGCCTCGCATTTACGCCTTGTCCTTGGCCCCGGTGAGCAGATCGGCGAGCTCGTCCGCGTGCTCCTCTTCGACGCTCAGGATCCCCTTCAGCATGTGACTGGTGGTGGGATCGAGGGGTCCGAGGTACTCAATCAGCTCGCGATAGCTATCGATCGCGATCCGTTCGGCCACCAAGTCCTCTTTGATCATCTCGACCAGAGTGCCGCCGGCCACGTACTCGGCGTGACTTCGGCGCGCGAGACCGTCCGGAGCGAAATCGGGTTCTCCGCCCAGTTGAACGATGCGCTCGGCGAGCAGATCCGCATGGCCTTGCTCCTCGTTAGAATGGACCAGGAACTCGTCGGCGATGCTCTTCGCGTGAATCCCCCTGGCCATGAAATGGTGGCGTCGGTAACGGAGAACGCAGACTATTTCCGTGGCGAGCGCGTCATTCAGCAGTTCCAGTACCTTGCCCCGATCGGCTCCATACCCTTCGGTCACGGCCCCTTCCTCGATGTGCTGGCGCGCGCGCTGGCGCAGAGTCTTGGTGTCGGTGAAAGTATGGCTTTCGGGTTTCATGGCGGGCTGTTCTTCCTCGGCTTTGGTGGGACCAGTCACAATGATCCGTCTCCCGGCCGTGCGGGTTCTGTGCGCAACCGAACGTAGTTTGATTTCTGTTTCGCGGGCCGGAGAGATGCGGGGGCCCCGCCCGGGCGAGGCCGCAGCGGGCGAGGCATGCCTCGCCCCTACGCCTTCGTCCGAACCGCAGGGGCCGGGCATGCCCGGCCCACCGGATTCTTCAATGCCATAAATCGCCGCAAGGGTGGTCTGACTTTTGCTTGATTCTTGGCGTCACTTACGGTCGCGGATGTCCGTGGCTGTGACGACCGTTCAAACCGGGTCGCGGAAAGGCCCTTGACAGTAGCAGCGAACAACGCAGGAGAGGCGAAATGTCAGAAATGAACACCGCCGTAGGGTTCTACATCCTCGGCATGACCGAGCCCGTCGGATCAGGGCGCATCGAGGCGGCCGGATCATGAGCACCCCTGAACGGCACACAAAGCTGCGCCTCGGTGCACTCATCGCG
>CAZFQH010000003.1:0-30093 GCA_964520805.1 uncultured Acidobacteriota bacterium
CTCATCGTCCTTGCGCTCCCGGCACTCGGTGTGAACTTCGTCGGGGTCGATGCGGGGGGCGACGTGGGGCGTGGGGTCGGTACGGACGCAGCCGGGCGCTGAGGGTTACTCGCGCGCGTTCGCGCGCGAGGTGCTCTCGAACATTCGCACCGACCTCGATGCATTCAATGGCGTGGAGGCGGGGGTATTGATGAATCACGGTTATTTGAGCGCCGCGGCCGCGATTGCGGTCCACGTTCCGGAGTTGCAGCACGGCGTGGTCGACCTGCGTCCGCCGTATCCCGATTTGCTGCCGCCGATGACGGACGAGGTAGGGCTGCGGGTGGCGCTCAAGGGCTCGGGGACGAGAAAGACGCTGGGGCGAGGGTGAACGACCCCGCGGTGCCGGATGTAGGGGCACCCCTTGTGGGTGCCCTATCGCCACGCACCGCACACGTCAAGGGCGGCCACGAGGCCCGCGGCGCCCCAACTGCGGACGAGTTCAGGGTGGCCGCCCCTACAAACCCATCACCACACGCCCGACGCGGCGGGCGGCCACCTTCGGCTGGCTCAGGGCACCGTAAGGCCGCCCCTAACCGAGGCGCTTTTCGAGGGCGTCGAGTTCGTCGACCAGGGGCTGGGGCACGCGGCCGTCGAACTTGGCGAAGAACTCCCTTATGCCCGGGATCTCCGCTTTCCAGTCATTGTGATCGACCGACAACACCGCTTCGAGGTCGGCGGTGGGAATGTCGAGGCCTTCGAGGTTCATCGCGTCCATCGTGGGCACCGCACCGATGGGGGTCTCCGTCGCCTTGCCTTTGCCGGCCACGCGGTCGAGCATCCAGAGCAGGGGGCGGAGGTTCTCGCCAAAGCCCGGCCAGATGAACTTGCCCGCGTCGTTCTGGCGGAACCAGTTCACGTGGAAGATCTTCGGCGGGTTCTTGACCAGGGTGCCCATCTTCAGCCAGTGGCCGAAGTAGTCGGCCATGTTGTAGCCGCAGAAGGGCAGCATGGCCATCGGATCACGCCGCACCACCCCGACCGCACCGGTCGCGGCCGCCGTGGTTTCAGAGCCCATGGTGGCCGCGGCGAAAACGCCGTGCGTCCAGTCGCGGGTTTCGAAAACCAGAGGAGCCAGACGAGAACGGCGTCCACCGAAAATGATGGCCGAGATGGGCACGCCCATCGGGTCTTCCATCTTCGGGCTGATGCTCGGGCACTGCGAGGCGGCCACGGTGAAGCGGGCGTTCGGGTGCGCGGCCTTGCCGGTCTTGTCCCAGGGCTTGCCCTGCCAGTCGATCATGCCCTCGGGCGGATTCTTGTCTTTGCCTTCCCACCAGGGCACGCCGTTCCCGTCCACCGCCACGTTCGTGAAGATCGTGTTGTGGGTGATGGTCTTCATCGCGTTCGGGTTGGTGTCGTAACTCGTCCCCGGCACCACGCCGAAGAAGCCGGCTTCGGGGTTGACCGCCCAGAGACGCCCGTCGGGGCCGGGGCGGAGCCACGCGATGTCGTCGCCGATGGTGCGGACTTTGTAGCCCTGCGCTTCGAGCGGCGACACCAGCATCGCGAGGTTGGTTTTGCCGCAAGCCGAGGGGAAGGCCGCGGTGATGTAGTGCACCTCGCCCGAGGGCAGGGTCAGCTCGAGGATCAGCATGTGCTCGGCCATCCAGCCCTGGTCGCGGGCCATGGTGGAGGCGATGCGCAGCGCGAAGCACTTCTTGCCGAGAAGCGCATTGCCGCCGTAGCCCGAACCCACCGACCAGATGGTCTTGGTCTCGGGGAAGTGCATGATGGCGCGCCGGTCGGGCGAGAGGTCGCCGATCGAATGCACACCGGGCACGAAGTCGGCCGACGTGCCGAGCTGGTCGAGGGCGGCCTTGCCCATGCGGGTCATGATGCGCATGTTGGCCACGACATAGGGCGAGTCGGTGATTTCGATACCCACCTTCGAGAAGGGCGAACCGAGCGGGCCCATTACGTAGGGAATCACGTACATCGTGCGGCCCTTCATGGCGTCGCGGAAGAGTGGATCGGCCTTCTCCCGGGCTTCCTTGGGAGAAAGCCAGTTGTTCGTGGGCCCGGCGTCTTCCTTCTTCTCCGAGCAGATGTAGGTCAGATGCTCGGTGCGGGCGACGTCTGAAGGATGGGAACGGTGAAGGTAGGAGTTCGGGACCTCTTTGTCATTGAGCTTGATCAGAGTGCCGTCTTCCTGCATCTGAGCCTTGAGCCGGGCATCCTCCGCCTCGGAGCCGTCGCACCAGTGGATGCGATCCGGGTTGAGCCACTTCGCCGTCTCGTCGACAAAACGTTCCGCTTCAGTCATGAGTCTTTTCTTGATCCTCGTTTTCTTGTTCGCCTAGGGAAACCCCAAGCATGACTCAATCGGGGCCGTCATGGACAAGCCGTCCGGGGGCACCCATCTCGAAAAATGCATGGAGGTCATTCGGCGAACTTCTGGAACTCATAATTCTACAAAGGCCGAGCGACATTTGTGGGAAGTGCAGTGCACTAAAATCTGCCGCACCCATGGCCTTCCTCAAATACGTGCCCCCGATGGGGATCTACGAAACCCTCTACGCATTTCTTGCGGCCTACGGCAGCCCGATGGGCGATCCGGGGACGCACCCATGGAGCCAGGGCTTCCCGCGCACCGATCAATTGCCCGGCGGCCCGGCCCTGCCCACCTCCGTGAACATCGCTCCCGATCATCTGAAGTACCCGAAGGCCTGGGGTCTGCCCGCCTTGCGCGAAGCCGTCGCCGACTACTACCGGGTTCACTACGGAGCGAAGATCACCGGGTCCAACGTGATGATCTTCGCGGGCGGGCGGCCGGCGCTGGTGGCCGTCTTGTATTTTCTCGATCGCGAGATCTCGGTTCGGATCGCCTCCACCGAATACACGCCCTATTACGACATGCTCGAACGCCTGGGCCGCTCGTGGACGATGGTGCCAAGCCACGAGGGAAACCGGTTCACGCCCGCGATCGACGACTACATCGCCGGGACGAACGGGCGATCGCTCGCCATGCTGAGCAACCCCTGCAACCCGACCGGGGTCACGCGGCAAGGCGACGAGTTGGAGCGGCTGGTAAAAGCCGCCTCGGGCGAAAACATCGGTTTGCTCATCGACGAAGCCTACGAACTCTTCCATGACCAGCCGATCAGCGCCCTTCGCTACGCGGACAACATCGACGAGTCGAATCTGTTCGTCACCGGCGCCGCCACCAAGGGGCTTCAGGCTCCCGGAATCCGCATCGGCTGGGTGGTGGCTTCGCGGCGCAACATCGAGATCCTGGGGAACTTCTCTTCGTTCGGGATGGGTGGCGTCTCCCACCCGTCCCAAAGTTATGCGCTCGAACTCATTCAGCCAGAGCGCGTAGCCCAGGCCCGACAAGCGGTTCCCGCGTTCTACCGCGAGCAGCGGCAGCGCTATGGCGATGCCTTCCGCAAGCTCGGGCTGGAGCTTTTCACCGGCGAGGGCGGCTTCTACCATTGGGGCCGGCTGCCGAACGGTCTGTCCGCCGAGGCCCTGAACCAGCGCCTTTTCAAACGCGGAGCGGCCATCCTCAAGGGGACGGATTGCGACATGGCGCGGCTCGGCGACCAGTCGACTTTGCGCGACTTCTTCCGTTTCTCTTTCGGCCCGCTCAAGCCCGATTCGTTCGACGAGGACATCACGATTCTGAAAGCGGCGCTGCAAGGCTGAACCGCCGATCGCTGCTTAACCGACAATTGTAGGAACGGCCACCCTGAACTTGTCCGCTGTTGGGGGTGCCGCGGGCCTCGTGGCCGCCTTGCGAAACGTCGGATCGGGACCGGGCACTCACCAGGGGTGCCCCTACGCTTTCGGAGCGAGCAGCCCTCCTCTCGGTGGCCAGGAACGCCGACATTTCTGACGCCCGACATTCCGGAGTAGGCGGCGCAGGCGGTCAGCTTGTCGTCCCCTCCGCGGGCGCTGGCCCAGCGGATGATGACCATGTATGCCAGCGCAGATCGCTCCTTGAAGGGGGGCCTTCCCCCGGAGCGTAGGGGCACCCCTTGTGGGTGCCCGGCCGTTCCGATCTCGCAGGGCGGCCACCAGGGTCGCCCCTACTAGAACGCCAGCCTGGCACGGGAACGGTCGCGATCGAGATGGATCCGCTCTCGCTCCTGTGCAGACGCACGATGGCGAAGCCCTGCGAACTGCGCGGGTTTGGCGCGTCAGACGCCCCTTGGAAGCAGCGCCCGGACGCGCCCGCGCTCACGCGAAGTGACTGGCAACCCGGGCTTGCTTCACTTACGCCCCTACCGGGGTCACGCGGCAAGACGACGATTTGAAACGGCTGGCGAAATCCGCTTCGGCCGAAAACACCGGTCTGCTCATCGACGAAGCATGCGAACTCTTCCACAACGTACCGGCACCCACCAGGGTGCCCCTACGCTTTCGGAGCTAGCAGGAGCTAGCAGCCCAAAGGCCTGCCAAGGAGTATGGTCCTGGAAACCGGAGGCGTCATGTCGAAACTGCTGCTCGCCGTATTGCTCACCGGAACCGTCTCAGGTTCCGCTCAGGATCCACGGCACCGGCCAACGCCGGAGACCCTGACCTTCGCAAGCGATGTCCGCATGATCCGACTCGATGTGTCGGTGGTCGATTCGGCCGGCCGACCCGTGCGGGGTTTGACCGCGGAGAATTTCGCGATCCTGGAAAACGGGAAACCCGTGGAACTCTCGGTGTTCGAAGCCATCGAGGACGGTGCTTTGGCCACGACATCAAGAGACGCTTCGACCGCGCTCGCCACGGTGTCGGTCCTTTCGGACGGCGGCCTTGAGCGCGTATCCGGTCAGCGCATCGTGCTGGTGGCCGACCCTTCGGGGTTGTCGGCGATGCAGCTTTCGCGGGTTCGCGAAGCCACCGCCGACTTCATCAAGGAGCGCGCCGAAGAGGGAGACATCGTGCGGCTCATCAACCTCTCCACCCGCGAAGTGTTTGAAGGCCGAATCCCCGATGATCGGATCCGGCTGGCCTCGATCGGCCGCAAGCTCTCGCGGCATCGGAGCCCGTTCTTTACACCCGGGGGTACGGGCGATTCGATCGCCGAGCAGATCGACCTGGACATGGAAGCCGAGGTGGGTGCGGCCTACTCGGAATCGGTTCGCCGCGAACGCTTCCTCTCGCGTTTCGCGCGCACCGGAGAACTGTTGTCGCTCTTCGACGAAATACTCATCCAGCTTTCGGCCATGCCGGGTCGTAAATCACTGGTGCTGATCTCCGACGGTTTCCCCCAGCTGCGGCAGCTCGACGAGCGGCTGGAGCGCACCGCCCATCTGGCCCGCGAAGCCCAGGCCGCCATCCACTTCGTCGACGCCTACGGTCTCGACGGACTCCTTCCCGAAGGTGCGGGCCAGAAGCTCAAGCCAATTTTCGAAGAGGCCTGGGCCCGATCGGGCGGCGCTCAGGATCTGGCCGCGGCCACCGGTGGTTTCGTCTCGCGCTTCGCCAATGTTCTGACTCACGCGGTTTCCCGAGCCGCCGCGGAGGCGCGTTCGTACTACATCGTCGGCTACGCCCCGGTGCGGAGCGATGACGGGAAGTTCCGAAGCGTCAAGGTGAAGGTGAATCGAAACGACGTGACGGTGCGGACGAAAAAGGGTTACATTGCGGGGGGCGTGGCGAGTCTTCGCGTGCGCTAAGACCTGATCGAAGAAATCATCCATGAAAACCATGCCCCGGATCGCGCTCATCGTTTCCGTCCTCGGAATGGGGATGTATCAGGGAGCGGCGGCCGGAACCGGTCCGCGGGCTTTCGCCATCGCCGCCACCAGCGGTCCGGCGGTTGACGAATGGGATCTGCGCCTCGGGGCCCTGGCCGCGGGTGGCGATCTTCGAATCCACTCGACCCGGGAAGACACCATGCTCCCTGGCCGAGCCCACACCCGCTTCGATCAGTTTCACCGGGACGTTCCGGTCTGGGGCGCCCAACTGGTTCGCCAGGACGATGCGGCGGGGACGCTCAGCGTTTTCGGTGTTCTGCACGAAGGCCTCGATGTGGACACCCGGCCCAGCCTCGGCGAGATGGCGGCGCGGTCGGTCCTGCTCCGGCGCGCTCCGCCCGAGAGCGTGCTGTTCCCCGACGAGGCGACGCTCACTCTCCTGCCCACGGACGACGGACACTATCGCCTTACCTGGCGCGCACGCGTCGTCACCGATTCCGATATTCTGATGACCTTCGTGGACGCCCACAGCGGCGAGATCGTCCTTGAATATTCGGATCTCAAGAGCCAGTCGGCGGTGGGGACGGCCACGGGCGTCCTCGGCGACGCCAAGAAGATGAGCGCCTTGGCCGCGGGCTCCACCTTCCAGGCCCAGGATGCTCTCCGCCCGCCCGTCATCCAAACCATCGATCTCAAGGGAAACCTCAGCCGCCTCATGGCGATCTTCGCGAGATTCCCGGGCGCGCTCACCCCATCGGACTACGCCTCCGACGCGGACAACGATTGGACCGACGGCGCCGCGGTCGACGCCCATGTCTACGCGGGCTACACCTACGACTACTTCTTCAAGCGTTTCGGCCGCCGCGGCCTCGACAACGCCAACATCCCAATACGCAGCTTCGTGCATCCGGTTCGGCGTGAGGATGCAGCGTCCCAGCCTGCCAACATCCGGAACACGTACTACGTGAACGCCTTCTACGCGGGGGTCGGGGTGATGGTTTATGGAGAAGGCCTGCCCTCCACGATGTTTTCGGGAGGACAGCGCTTCAACTATTTCTCAGGCGCCCTCGACGTGGTGGGCCACGAACTGACCCACGGCGTCACCGACTTTTCCTCGGACCTCATCTATCGAAACGAGTCCGGGGCCTTGAACGAGGCCTTCTCAGACATCATGGGCACGGCGATCGAGTTCTACTACCAGACCGCGGGCAGCGGCTCGCTGCGGGCGGACTATCTGGTCGGCGAAGACATCGCCACGCCGGGCACCATTCCCGTCTCCGGCTTTCGCTCGCTGCAGAATCCGCGGGCCTACGGCGATCCGGATCACTACTCCGACCGTTACCTCGGCCCGCTGGACAACGGCGGTGTTCACAGCAACTCGGGCATCGTGAACCGCGCCTTCTACCTCGCCATCGAAGGAGGAACGCACCGACTCGGGGGCCGGGTGACCGGCGTCGGCAGCGCCAATCGCGAACAGATCGAGCGCGTGTTCTATCGCGCCTTTACCTCGCTTCTCGTACCCTCGAGCGGCTTCTCGGCCGCCCGGGCCGCAACCGTTCAAGCCGCCCGGGAGTTGTACCCGGCAAACGGCGCGGTCGAAGCAGCGATGACCCAGGCGTGGAACGCCGTGGGAGTGAACTAATGAAGAGGCTTGGCAGCCCGTGGCGAAAGTCTGCCGGCATTCGAGCGCGAAGCCTCCCCGAAAGGGGACGAACGCTGCATCCCGCCTGGACTTCTTCGCTCAGGAGCCCGAATATTCCCGATATTCGGGCCCTTCGACTCATCGCCAGCCGGGCGCATCGCTCGTGGCCCGAGGCCAGGCTGTCGCGCTCTCTGTGCTGCGGCGGACTTTCACCACAGACTGCTAGCAGCCGAGGCACCGCACTCATTTTCGCGACGTGGGTTCTGACTTGCGGAAGCGTTGTTTTCGCCCAGAGTGCCTCTCCTGAAGCGAAAGGTGAAAGCCGTCTCGAAGCAGGCCTCGCCTTTGCGCAGACCCTGGGCTCGACCAGCTTCAACACGACACAAACCGTGCGCGAGTTCGCCGAAAACGGAACGCTGCGGAGCGCGTACAAGATCGGCGGGGCGAGAGGCGGCGGTGTCCATCTTCAGTACAACCTGCGCCCCCGATTCGCGCTTCGCCTGGGCTTCCATACGTTCTCGCGAAAATCCACGGGCACGTTTGAGGCCGAGGTCCCCCATCCGTTCTTTCTCGGCAGACCACGGACGGTGACCGGGACGCAGGCGGGCCTTGGCTTCCACGAGTCGGCCTATTCGCTGACCGGCGCCTACCGTGGCGGGAGCGGACGGTGGAGATGGAGTGTCGACGGCGGCCCGGCGGTCTTCGCGGTAAGTGCCACCGTCGCCGAGAAGGTCGCGTACGGTCACGTCTTTCCTTACGACACCGCCACTTTCAGCGGCATCACGTCTACCAGGAAGAAGGCGGCACCGATCGGCGTCGCGGCGGGTGTTGAACTGGTGCGGGATCTCTCACCATCAATCAGCGTGCTGGCCCAGGCGCGATTCAACCGCGGTTCGGGAAATCTCGACGTCAACGGCCAGAAGATCAGCATCAAATCTGGAGGCGCCCAAGCCCGCTTCGGGCTGCGTTTCGTCCTCCTGCGGCGGTAGGCGACTCAGCGACCGGGCATCACACGGGTACGCCGCTCTCCCGTGGTGGAAAGGGCAGGCACAAGGCCTGCCCCTACGTTTTTGGGTTTCATGCGCCGAAATGGTCGCGCCCCCGAAACCGGTCGCGCCCCGAAGTGGTTGTGCCCTCAAATTGTCGCGCCCTGAAATAGTCGCGCGCCGAACCGGTCTCTCGACGTCACGGGTCGTCCTCTCCCCGAATGTAGGGGCGGCCACCCTGAACTCGGCCGCCGTTGGGGTGCCGCGGGCCTTGTGGCCGCCCAAGCCCGCTTCGGGCTGTCGTTTCGTCCTCCTGCGGCGGTAGGCGGGGCGGGCCTTTTGGCCGCCCTGGTTGCCCCTATGCCTTCGCTTTGAGGTACCGGCTGGGGAGTTCGCGGCCCAACCGCGTGGCGATCTGGCGGGAGGCGGCGGCGACTTTGTCCAGCTCCACGCCGGTCTCAATGCCCATACCGTGAAGCATGTACAGAAGATCTTCCGTGGCGAGATTGCCGGAGGCGCCCGGCGCGTAGGGGCAGCCGCCCAGGCCTCCCGCGGAGCTGTCGACGATCGACACGCCGAGCTGAAGCGAGCGGAGAACGTTCGCCAGGGCGGTGCCTCGGGTGTCGTGGAAATGAACCGCGAGACGCCCGACGTCCACGTGGCGCGCCACGGCCTCGATCACTTCATCCACCTGGGAGGGCACGGCGACGCCGATGGTATCGCCCAGCGAGATCTCGTCACAGCCAAGATTGACCAGCCGGTTCGCGACCTCGGCGACCTTCGCGGGCTCAACTCTCCCCTCGTAAGGACAGCCGAAACACGTCGAGATGTAACCGCGCACGAACATCCCTGCGGCCTTCGCATCGGCGGTGAACTCCCCGAAGCGGGCAATCGACTCTTCGATGCTCGCGTTCGTGTTCTTCCGATTGAAGCGGTCGGAGGCGGCGGTGAAAATCGCGATCGCCGAGACACCCGAAGCCTTCGCGCGTTCGTAGCCCTGACGATTCGGCACCAGCATCAGCAGCTGGGCGCGATCCTTCGGCAGGGCCTTGAAGACCTCCTCGCTGCCCGTCATTTGCGGCACCCACTTCGGCGACACGAAGGCGCCTGGTTCAACCACCGGAAGACCGGCGTCGATCAGGGCCAGGCAGAAAGCCACCCGATCCTCGACCGAAAGCGAGACCGCTTCGTTCTGCAAGCCGTCGCGCGGTCCGACCTCGACGATCTTGATACGGGCCGGCAGGGTCATCACGCGACCTCGGCCTCGATCACCACCAGCGCCAAACCCGGAGACACCATGTCGCCGACCTTGACCGCCAGACTCTTTACCACCCCGTCCCTCGGAGCGACGAGCGCATTCTCCATCTTCATTGCTTCGACCACGATCAGTTCCTGTCCACGTTTCACCACGTCGCCTGTGGCCACGGCCACTCGGGTGACCCGACCCGGCATCGGCGCCTCGAGTCCGCCCAGGGCCAGCGAATCGTCCGCGGTGGCCGCTGCAGTGCGACTCACCACCTGGAAGCGGTATGGCCGGCCTCCGACCGAAGCGAAGACGTGATCGCCTTCACGGGTTACGAACACGCTTCGCCGACCCGCGGCGATGTACCCTTCGAAGTGCGCGGATCCCGTGGGCGCAACCGTCGCGTTCACCCGGACGCCATCCACGTCGAACGCGTCCTCGGACTTCCGCACGATGTTGTAAACGTGGCCCGCCTGCTTGAGTCTCACGAAAGCCTCCACGCGTTCGTCGCGGCCCAGGGATCCGGGCGAGAGACGGGACGCATCGCCTCCGCGATACCACGGGAAGTAGACGCCCCCGCTTCAAGCGCCGCCACGATCAGAGCCAGATCTTCGGCGGACGCCGGCTCCTCGGCGGGCAGCGGCCCGATCTCGTCGAGAACGCCGGTGTGAATCCGACCCGAGCGAAACTGCTCGCTCTCCAGGATCTGAATCAACTTCTCCCGGTTCGTGGCGATGCCGAGGACAACCAGGTCGCGCAGGGCTTCAAGGAGAGACGCGCGGGCCGCGTCGCGCGTGGGCCCGCTCGCGATGATCTTCGCGATCATCGGATCGTAGTACTCGGGAACCACACTCCCGGTGGCGACACCCGAGTCGCAGCGGATGAACGGACCGCGCGGCTCCTCGAAGTGGAGAATGCGGCCGGGGGACGGCGCGTCGTGGTGGCGCGGATCCTCGGCATTCAATCGGGCCTCGATGGCATGACCCCGAGGGGTCAGGTGCTGCTGCGAGAAAGGCAGCGGCTTGCCTTCGGCGATTTCGATCTGCAGCCGCACGAGGTCGAGGCCCAGCGTCATCTCAGTCACGGGATGTTCGACCTGCAAGCGAGTGTTCATTTCGAGAAAGAAGAACTCTCCCGAAGGATCGAGGAGGAACTCGACGGTGCCTGCGTTCACGTATTTCGCGGCCGCCGCCGCCGCCACGCCGGCAGTGCACAGCCTTTGGCGCAAATCCTGGTTGAGAGCCACCGATGGCGTCTCCTCGAAGACCTTCTGGTGACGGCGTTGAACCGAACATTCGCGCTCGAACAGGTGGACGCCGTTGCCGTGCTGATCGAAGAGAACCTGAACCTCGACGTGTCGCGGCTTCTGCACGAAGCGTTCGAGCACCACCACGTCCGACCCGAAGCTCGACAGCGACTCGCGGCGCGCCCGCGGCAGAACCGCGGCGAACTCCTCAGCGCTGTGGGTGACGTGCATGCCCTTGCCGCCTCCGCCGCGCGACGGCTTGATCATCAGGGGGAAACCCACCCCCACCGCCTCCGCGATGAGCCGGTCGTTGCTTTGATCGTCGCCGTCGTATCCCGGCACAACGGGAACCCCGAACTTCTGAACCTGCTGGCGCGCAGCCTTCTTGTCCCCCATCAGCCGATGCACGTCACCGCATGGTCCGATGAACGTGACCTCCGCGGCGGCACAGGCGTCAGCGAACTCGCCATTTTGACTGAGGAAGCCGTAGCCGGGATGGATCGCGTCCACCCTGGAGGTCTTCGCCGCTTCAATGATGCGGTCGATCCGCAGGTAGGACTCGCTCGAAGGTGCTTTGCCGATGAGCACCGCGCGATCCGCCTCTCGCACATGGAGGGCCGAAGCATCCGCCTCGGAATAGACGGCGACGGTCTCGATCCCCATGGCCCGGCAGGTCTTTATGACGCGAACGGCGATTTCGCCCCGGTTGGCGATGAGGAGTGAGCGAATGGAAGGCAAGCAGCTAAGTTTGCCTCAAGCCGAGTTTCGGAGCAGCATTTCGGAGGAAAAGGATCCGAAACCCCGACCGAGGGAGGCGATAATGCTCCGCCATGTTGCCTGATGCGCTATCTCTCATCGCCGCCGAATCACGGTTCCGCGTGCTCGGGCACACCGGCGTTAACGTGGTCACCCGCATTCTCGGCATACTGCTTGGCTGCGCTCGCGATTCAATACATCGCGGACGGAGCGAAAGGACTTTGGACTTGAAGACATCCCTCTGGATCGGCCGCGGACGCGCGACCCTGATCCTCCTGACCCTGGCCTCCACGACGGCGCTCGCCCAGGACGCTCTGAAGTTCCGACCCAGCTCCTTCGTCTCGTTGTCGCTTCCGAAAGCGAAGAGCTTCGCCGCGGACTTCTATGTCGACAACCGGGACCGCGATCCGCACGGCACGGATGTCTTCGATACCGGCTTCCGCTTCCGATACCAGCTGGGCAACTGGACCGAAGTCTTCGCGAATGTCGTTGCCGACCGCGTGGTGGCGCTGCCGGAAACCCCGGCGATCCCACCCTCGCCTCGAGACCTGATCTTCCTGGGCGCCAGTCGCGTCATCCCCAATACGTTTGTCGGAGAACACCCCTACCTCGACAAACGCGGAGACGCTTCATTCGACGCGTTCATCCCCGGCACCATCGCCGTGGGCCTCACCCGCACCCTCTTTAACGATGTCGATTCCGGCCGGTCGACGGGAGTGTCGGCAGCCCTCGTGATCCCGATGGCGGGCAGCCTCAACGCGCTGCGGTCAGGGGCAAACTCGGGAACCGTCGATGTGGCGCTCGCCGGCCTCGGCTCCACGAATCTCCTGGGCGGCAAAGCTCACGGCCGCCTCGGATTCACTCTGGCCGGAAGCGGATCGTGGCCCGATCGTTCGTTCTCGGTTTCGGGCGGTTCGGTTCAGACGCTGGAGACGGATATCGGCATCGGCCATCGACTGGACCTCGGGCTCGCCTGGATACGTCCGGTCCGCGACAGTCTCGCCGCCGCCATCGAGGTGCGCGCGATCAAGGAGTTCACGGGCGACGCGAGAATCGATGCAATCAGTCCTGTCGACGTGACGTTCGGTGTGCACAAGGTGTTCGGTCGATTCACTCTCGCGGCCTCTCTTCTTTGGCATTTCCGCTCACTGCCTTCGGGGGCGACGCGGGATAACCCGCTCGCGGGCGCCATCGACCTCTCGAATGTGAGCGTGGCCGACCGCAACGCGTTTCTCTCTGGAGTGGGCCTGGGCGCGGCAGCGGGCCAGATCCGCGAGGGCGCCCACATCGTGGCGATCGGGGTCACGAGCGCAAGCCTTCCCGCGGGGGCCACGCGTATCCCCGCGACATACAACATTCGCTCCGAGCACAACCTCGGCTACGTCTTCAACCTCACATTCCGGCCGTAGGAGCCGGGCATGCCCGGCCCGCTGAACCCATCACCATCGGGTACGCGGAACCGGCCCACCGCCAACCGACGATTCACCCACCGCATCGGGGTTCACGGGCGAGGCGGGTTCGCGGGCGAGGCATGCCTCGCCCCTACGGTTATGCGGTTATGGCGGCGCGTTTGGTGACCGATCTGGTGGCGCGTTCGGGTGCGGCGTTGATGCCGCATTTGGTGGGCGCAGGCGGTGCGGCGTTTGGTGGGCGCGTTCGGTCAACCACCACGCGGGTCGCCCGATGCGTAGCACAAATCACCGAAACGTAGGGGCCGGGCATGCCCGGCCCGCCGCATCATCACCAGCCTTCGGCCAGCCTCTCAGCGCAATAGGTATTGAGGCTCTTTCCGGCGGCGCGCGCTTTGAGTACCAACGCCTGATGCACCGGCGGCGGGACCCGCAGGACGAATTTTCCGCTGTAGCTCGATGCGGCGATGGGAGCGGGAGGCGTCGTTCCGTCGGCGTCATGAATCGCGAGCCATTCCTCCACGATCTTCCCCAGTTGAAGAAGAACGGAGGCTTCCGTGGCGCCGTGACAGCAAGGTCCGATCAAAGGCGGCGCGCTCCCAACGAAGCACCGATCCTCGTCGCTCCACTCCACGACCCGGAGATAGTCCCGGGAGGCCCTTTTCATCCTTTTCATCGTGCGTCTCCCTTCCTGAGCCCCTTCAACCTCAAGAGCTGAAGGGTCAATTCACGTTCCTGATAATGCCTGGCGTCGTCACCTTCGCGGCCCGAGACGGTAACTCGGATTCCGGCAGGATGCTCGAAGTTGCGGTGGCTCCCCTTGCCCCCTCGCTTCACGAACCCGGCGCGAGTCAGGTCGGCCATGAGGTCTCGGACCTTTCTCGGCATTGGACACCATAGTATCGAATGGTACTATGAAGTCCAAATGGGAGGCATGGCTCGCCCCTCCGGGTGAGACACCCGTGGATTCCTGACGATGTATTCACGGATACGGCGCAGGTCATCCTCATCTCTCACAACGTGCTCGTGATATCCGCGCTGCCACACCGTTGCGCGGGCCGTGGCGCGGTAGACGTTGATCAATCGCGTGGTCGCCGATTTGAACGACCCCACAACCGTGCCCAAATGAGGCGTTGGCCGAATCGTTCCTCTGCCCATTGCGCCCGCGCCAATCTCGAGTCGAAGAAGGCCATGAACATGGTCGGGCATAAGGACGAATTCGTCCAGGGCGAGGCCAGCGTGATGTTCTGGGATGCCCTCCCAACAGTAGGGGCCGGGCATGCCCGGCCCGCCGCACCATCCCCACCGGGGTACGCGGAACCGCCGACCGCCGATTCACGTCACCCACCGCATCGCGATTCACGGCGAGGGCAGGTTCACGGGCGAGGCATGCCTCGCCCCTACGGTTGCGCGTCAGGCCATGTTTTCGCGGCTGCGTTCCAAAATCGTCTTCAGGTTCGCGACGACCTTGTCCGTTTCCTTTGGCTTGAGGCCGAGGATCTCGGTCAGGGCGATGCCGATATGCGGAATGAACTTGTCGATGTAGCCGCGCTTCTTCGCTTCCGCCGCTTCGCGTTTTCCGCGGCGGATGTGAACGCCGAGGCGCCGCCCCACTTCCATGAGGGCGAGGCGCAGCTCTTTGATGATCTCCGGATAGTGCGCGATCGCCTCCTTTGACTCCGAGGTAAAAGGCACCCATACGGACGCGATGTGCAGCATGAGCACCATGGGGCCCGAGGGCAAGGCACCCTTCGACATCTGCATGCCGTAGCTGCGCCAGTCGATGCTCAACACCGCCTTGGTGACCGCACAAGCCGAGGCCTGATACTGCAGAGGCACGCGGTTCGCGAAGCGAAAGACCTCGATCAGCTCGTCGGCGGGCAGTTCACCGCCGTGGGCCAGCGCCACCTCGACCTGGAACGGGTTGCCGCGATACACCGCGGGCGGACGGGTGACCGCGTCGTAATAGTCGGCCTTGAAACGCGCGCGCAGACCCTTCAGCAACGCCGGTTCGCCCACCGGCGACAGGCAGTTGGTGGGTGGGGCCATGATCTTCACTTTCGTGAAGGCCTTGTGCACTCTTTCGGTGGCCGGAGTATCGAGATCGCGCGGCCGCATCCTGGGCGACACCCCGGCGATCTTCAGGATGTCGTCAACCACCTTCGGGGTCATGCGCGAGAAGTCGTTCTTGAGCGCGCTTGCGACGTGCCGCTCCTGGCTGTCCTGGAACATGCGCATCAGGCGGCCCAGTTCCACGCCGTACGGATGCGGCTTGATCTCTTTCGCCTCCTCGGGCAGTTCGTGGATCGCGCGCTCGTAAATGACGGTCTCGCTGCCAGGGGCGGTGTAAATGACCTTGCAGTGGGGGTTCGAGAGTGCGGTCTGTTCGACGTAGTCGTCGACGCTGCGGCGGCCCTTCTTGTAGCTCGCCTCCATCTCGATTTCAACTCGAGTCCCGTGGTCTTTCTCCCACTCGGTCTTCTCTTCCTTGAGGACGAGCGGCTGGTTCTTCCGGGTGTCGACGGTGATCTCAAACAGATGCGGAACGGCCTGGGGTGAGGTGCGGGAGACGATGGTCACGGGTTTGCCGGTGGTGAGCTGGCCGTACATGCCGGCAGCCGAGACGCCGATGCCCTGCTGACCGCGTTGCTGCTTGAGCCGATGAAACTTTGAGCCGTAGAGCAGTTTTCCGAAGATCTTGGGGATCTGCGCCTTCACGATGCCGGGACCGTTGTCCTCAACCGCGATCCGGAACCGCTCTTCCGAAAGCTCGCGGATCTCGATGCGCAACTCGGGGAGAATGCCCGCCTCCTCACAGGCGTCGAGCGAGTTGTCGACGCACTCACGGACCGCAGTGAGCAGCGCCTTCTGCTTGTTATCGAAACCCAGCAGGTGACGGTTCTTGACGAAGAACTCCGAGACCGAGATCTCGCGCTGCTTTTCGGCCAGGCTCTCGGCGGTGGCGCGACGGGCCGGGACCTTACGGACCGGCTCGGCGGGGGCCGCCAGCGGCTCTTCGGAGTCGTCCTCGATCGAAGGCGGAACCTCGGGAAGAACCGCGGCTCCCGTCGAGGCCGCCATCAACGGCTCCGCTTCGCCAGCGTTCGCGTCGAAAAGGGAGGGCTGAGACGACTGCGCGCGAACGTTCGTTTTTGACTTGGACAAGATGGACCAACGACCTCCTGAAAGCGCCCCTTACGGCATCGGCGGCGACTGAGAACAGCGGAGTTTAATGGGTCGGCGCGGGTCGAGGGATAAAGTGCGTGGTTCGGACGTGACCCAAGGACTCTCCGCCTCCAGAGAACGCACCCTCGCGTACATCGCCCTGGGCGTGGTGTACATCGTGTGGGGCTCCACCTATGTAGGGATCCGTGCGGTGGTCGCGCACATGCCTCCGTTCATCGCCGCCTCCATTCGGTTCCTTCTCGCGGGTAGCGCACTTCTGCTCTTCGCAGTCGTCACCTCGAAATGGCAGCGGCCCACCCGCGAGCAATGGCGGAACGCGGCGCTCGTGGGCATCCTTTTGATGGGCATCGGCAACGGTCTCATCATGTGGGCGCAGAAAAGCATCCCCAGCGGAATCACCGCGCTGCTCGTGGCCACCTTCCCGCTTTGGCTGACCCTGGCCGAGGCCCTGCAGAGCCGGGGCGCGTCGTTGCGCCTCCCCGTGGTCTCGGGCGTCCTCGTGGGCCTCATGGGCGTTTTCCTGATCGCCTCGGCCAAAGGCGACGTGTCCTTCGCGGGCCAGGCCACGCCGGTAGCTGCTCTCATCGCGGTGCAGGCCGCGTCCATCTGCTGGACCATCGGGTATCTCAA
Source organism: uncultured Acidobacteriota bacterium (assembly GCA_964520805.1). Taxonomy (GTDB): domain Bacteria; phylum Acidobacteriota; class Vicinamibacteria; order Fen-336; family JAGNNV01; genus JAGNNV01. The sequence goes on from CAZFQH010000003.1 coordinate 16,771, forward strand.
GGCCAAGAGGCTCAAGGAGAGGCTGCCTCTGGTGATGGCCTCCGGTCTGGAGATGACGGCGGGAGGGCTGTTCCTCTTCCTCCAGTCGATCGTCCTGCGCGAGGACTGGAGCCGGGTGCTGCGCGCGCCCATGAGTGCCTGGGGTGGCGTCGCCTTCCTCGCCCTGTTCGGATCGATCATCGGATTCACGGCGTTCTCATTCACCCGCCACACCCTGCCCTCGCACGTGGTGGGGACGTATGCCTATGTAAATCCGCTTGTCGCGGTGATCTTCGGTCGGCTGTTCTTCAACGAGACGCTCTCGAGCCAGACCGTGATGGGCGGCCTGCTCATCCTGGCCGCCGTGTTCGTCACCACCCTGCCAAGCCCCGCTCCGCCCGCCGAAGCCTGCCAGGCGGAAGACAGGTAGGGGTGGCCCTTGCGTAGCCCTGAGCTTGCCGAAGGGTGGTCGCCCTTGACATCGCAGCGATGGCGGTTGGGGTGCCGCGGGCCTTTGTGGGTGCCCTCCGTGATGGCTGCGCATGTCAAGGGCGGCCACAAGGGCCGCCCCTACCCGCCGCGCGATGGCGGCACCCCTACCCGCCGCGCGATGGCGGCGCCCCTACCCGCCGCGCGGTGGCGGCGCCCCTACCCGCCGCGCGATGGCGGCACCCCTACCCGACGTGCGATGGGGGCGCCCCACCCGCCGTATGCGATGGAGGTATCCGTAGGCGGCCCCCCTGAACTCGTCCGCGGTTGGGGTGCCGCGGGCCTTGTGGGTGGCCTACGGGTACAGGAGATACGGTTTGCGGATGACCTCGAAGGCGCGGGATTCCGACTCGAACTGCTGCTTGAACTTCCGCACCGGGCGGCCCGCCTCGATGGCCTCTCGTATCTCTGACGTGCCGCAGAGGATGTCGATGGGCGGCTTTACGAACTCATATTCGTAGGGCGGCTTCCTCCAGGCAAACTTCTCAGGGTCCTGGGCCCGGGCTTTCTCGATCAGCACCAGATAGGCGAAAAACGCGTCGATCTTGCGCCGGTTCGTGACGTGGAGTTCGACACCGCCACACACCACTCCCGCGTGCTTCTGAAAAGTGGGCGTGAAGTAGCACGGACGGAAGGCGAGACCGTCGAGTTCGGCACGGGTCAGATCTGCCGCGAGTTTAAAAGGATCAATCCAGGGAGCTCCCACCAGGTGAAACGGCCGCGTCGTCCCGCGGCCTTCCGAGAGGTTGGTACCTTCGATCAGGCAGCCGCCCGGATAAACGTACGCGGTATCGACGGTTGGCATGTTCGGCGACGGGAGCACCCACGGTAGTCCCGTGTCCTCGAAATCCATCGCGCGCCGGTAGCCTTTCATCGGGACCACCTCGAGATCGAGCGACAAACCAAGCTCGTCGGCGAACATCAACGCCAGTTCGCCCACCGTCATCCCGTGGCGGACCGCCAAGGGGTGCATGCCGACGAAGGATAGAAAGCCAGGATCGAGCACGTTGCCCTGCACACACAGGCCGCCGATCGGATTGGGACGGTCCAGCACGATGAGTCGGAGGCCGTGCGCGGCGCAGGCCTGCATGGCGTGCAGCATCGTGTAGATAAATGTGTAGTAGCGCGAGCCGACATCCTGCACATCGAAGATGAGAGTGTCGATGCCCGCAAGCATCTTCGCGGTCGGAATGCGGGTTTCGCCGTACAGGCTGAATACGCGCAGGCCGGTCTTCGGGTCTTTCTGATCGCCCACTTCCTCGAGGTCCTGGGCGTTCGCGAAGACACCGTGCTCGGGCCCGAAAAGGGCGACCATCCTCGCACCTTTGAAGGACTTGAGGTGGAGCGCCGCGTGAGTGAGGTCCGGGGTCACCGCGGTGGGGTTCGCGATGAGGCCCATCCGAGAACCGCGAAGGCGTCCCGGTTGTGACAGAAGTTCTTCGAGTCCGCTGCGTACGCGTTTCAAATGATGTCCTCTCCGGCCGGTTTATCGTCGCTTTATCGGGTGAGTTTCAATGCGAGTTTTCCGACCCGGCCCCCCGCGGCCTTCGTGACCTCGCCTTCGATCACGTCGCCATCGAGACGGCCGGCGTACTTAAGGGTCTCGCCCCCATCGGTAAACGAAAATCGCAGTTCGCGACGCGCGTAGGTGAGGTCCTGAAGCGTGACATCGGTGGAGAGCCGTCCCTGCCGCGAGGTGCGTTGACCGACAAGACCCGAAGGAGTAGCCGTCAGGCTGATTTCGATCTTGCGCGGCTGGATGGCCCCCGGTACCTCGATCACTCCCGCCCAGTATCCGTCGAGCAGAGCGAGGGCCTGTCCGGAACCCAACGTGGGGCCGGTCGCGAGCAGAGTCAGCGAGCGGACCCAGGACGGATCGGGAGAATAGAGAACTCCCTGAGGCACCCCGGGTTCGGCCGAACGCCTGCGCGCCGCCGCGAAAATATCCACGAAGACCCGGCCCTCCGGCGACTGCTCGACCGTGCGCCCGGGACGCCGGCCTTGCAGAAACAAATCGAACATGTCGGTGAGTTGAGCCGCCCAGAGGACCGCCATTACCCGAGGGTTGGAGGCGCCATCGGCGGGACCAACCGCGAGAACGGGGCCACCCGGAGCACTGATCACGGCGTCTTTAGCGGTGAACAGGACCCTTTCGGTGCGCCCGTTGGCGGCGAGGGCGTTGAGTCGGCCCGCGGCATCGTGCGCGCGCCTCGTGGAGGCGGGATCGGCTCCCAGCACCATGACCGGACCCAGTTCGCACGAAACCGCGACCCGCGCGCCCTCCTGTATCTCGACGAAGAAGCGGGGAGAGTAGAGCGCCGCAGATTCGCGCAGAACCTCGACCGGATGATCGATCGAGGTTTTGCCGTTCGCCTGAACTAAAAGACTGCGGCTGCCGGCACTCTCCGAAAGGCGCAAGCCGGGAACCGAGAGCTTGATCTCGGTCTCCGATGCGGCGAGCACCACGACGGATCGGCCACCGATGGTGACGGCAAGATCCGGGCCGGCAAGACCCAGCCCGCCCAGAGTGATCACCTCGCCCGGTAACGCTCGTTCAGGCAACACCTCTTCCACAAAAGGCAGGCGTCCCAAACGAAGCTGGGACTCCTTGCTGACGTCTTGACCCACCGCCACCCGGACCGATACTTTCTGTCCTTCGGTGGCGGCTACTTCCGGCACCTTGAAGCGAATGGTCGAAGGCGTCGCCTCCAGAATCTCGGATTCGTTACCGGCGACCAGAACCGAAGGCTTGTTCGACGGGCTCTGAAGCCATTGACCGGCCAGGGTGACTTCATCACCGGGGAGCGCTACCCTCGGAGTCAGGGAAGCCACTTTCGGGGTGACCTGTATCTTGATCTGCCGGCCGATCGAGGTCTTGCCCAGTGCGGTCACGCGCAAGGGGAGGCTCGTTGAACCCGAAGCACCGAGCGACTCGGGGACCCGGATGTTGATGCGGATCGGATTCGCGTCGAGCACCTCGGCCTCGAGGTCGCCCAGCTTGACCGTCACCACCGTGGGATCGGGATCGGAGCCGAAACCCGATCCGTTGATCGTCACGGTCTGACCCGGCTCGACCGGATTGGGAAGGTAGGTATCGACAACGGCAATCGCCATGGACTCGGCGTACTTCTCATAGCCATACCAGGACGCCCCGATGATGAGCAGCGCCACGACACTGACGCGGGCCACCTTGACCACCAGCGAGGCACCGGTAGCAGCCCTGGGAGATGAAGCCTGGGGAGCGACGGGTTCGGGCGCCACCGGTGGTGGCGGAACGAAGTCTTCACCGCTGGAGCCTCCGAGCGACTCCGCCAAACCGGCCAGAGGATCGTCCGCATCCTCATGCTCCGTTCGATTCGGCGCAGGTTTCCGGGCCGCGGGGCGCACGCTTTTCACCACCGCCACCGCTGGCTTCGTTCCCGTCTTCGCGGGTGCGGGAACTTCGGGGAGAAGTGCCGGCGGTTCGGGCTCGGGGAGCGGATCGAGAGGTGCCAGCTCATCCTCCAGGGGAGGAAGGCCCTCGGGCAGGGGAGGAAGGGCCTCGGGCAGGGGAGGAAGGCCCTCGGGCAGAGGAGGAAAGGCCTCGGGCAAAGGCTCCAGCGGGGAGAGCTCGTTCAGTTCCAGGCCGGGCGCCTCGGCCTCGAACGTGGGGCTGAAGGGCGTCTCCAGCGAGGGCTCGGCGGCTGCGGCTTCAGCGAAGGGGCTCGATTCCTCACCCGGGAAGTCAATCAAGGGAGCTGCCGGGCGGGCGGAGAACCGCAGGCAGATGCTCTCGGAATTGTCCGGCGGACCGATCAGAATCTCGTCGCCATCCGACAGGGCCTGCTCGTAGACCTGAACGCCGTTTACGAAGACGCCGGCGAGGCTCTTGGTATCGGATACGGTGACCTGGCTTTCATCATCGAGCATGAAGGCCGCGTGCATCGGTGAGACATGAAAGGCCGCCAGCACCAGATGGCATCCGTCGTCGGAGCCGACCGTGAACTGATTCAGCACCTCGTCGATCACAAGGACCGCGCCCGCCTCCGGTCCGATGACGACGGTGACCGAAGGGTGGTTCATGCTGGTCATTGCTTTCAGGCTCGTTCTATTGATGAGGTTCGAAACGGCTCACGTCCGGGAAGCCGCCATTCAAGCACAAGCGCCAAAGGCCGTCAAAGGCTCGCACCAAACCGTAGGGGCGAGGCACGCACGCCTCGCCCCGTGAACCCGGTTTCTGGTGGTGACGTGAATCGTCGTTTGGCGATGCGGGCCGGTGACGGGTTCCCCCCCCGATACCGGTAACGTTCGGGAATCGAGGAGATCAACGACCATGCAAACGCGAACCGCGTCCCATCTTGGAGTTCCAATCAGCCGCCTGGGCTACGGCATGTGGGGCCTCGCAGGGTGGAAGGACACGAACGACGCTGAGGTGGAGCGTTCGCTGGACCTCGCGGTCGGCTCGGGCGTCACTTTCTTCGATACCGCTTTCGCCTATGGCGACGGCCGCAGTGAGAACGTCCTGGGGCGCCTGGTTCGACGTCACCCTGCACATTCCTTCTTCACCGCCAGCAAACTTCCGCCGAAGAACCGGACCTGGCCCGCCCCCGCCACCGCCTCACTCGACGAGTGTTTCCCCGCCGATCACATCCGCGAGTACACGGAGAAGACGATCGCGAACCTCGGCCTGCCTCACGTCGACCTTATGCAGTTCCACGTGTGGCAGGATGCCTGGGCCAGCGACGAGACCTGGCGACGCGCGGTCGAGGATTTGAAACGCGAAGGCCTCATCAAGGCTATCGGCCTCAGCCTCAATCGTTGGGAGCCGTGGAACGGTCTCGCGGCCATCCGCACCGGCCTCATCGATGCGGTTCAGGTGGTCTACAACATCTTCGATCAGTCCCCGGAGGACGAGTTGTTTCCCCTTTGCCGGGAGATGGGGGTGGCGGTGATCGCGCGGGTGCCCTTCGACGAGGGTTCGCTCGCGGGCCAGCTGAGCCGCGACAAGGTCTTCCCCGAGGGCGATTTCCGTCGCGCTTACTTCAGTCCCGAGAACACCGCGGCCACGATGGACCGGATCGATCGGCTGCGCGAGGCGGTGCCCGAGGGAATGACGATGCCTGAGATGGCCCTTCGGTTCATCCTCGCGAACCCCGACGTCACGACGGTCATCCCCGGAATGCGTCGCACTCAGAGTGTCGAGGGGAATCTGGCTGCCGAGGCCAGAGGGGCTCTTCCAGAGGCGCTCGTGCAGGAACTCCGCGCGCACCGCTGGGACCGGAAGCCACCGAAGAAGGCGGACTAGCGCAACTCCGTCGAAAAACCCTCGATGCGGTGAAGACATGCTGAAACACCAGCTCTCGGTTCTCGAAGGTGTTCTCACCCGTTCGGACATCGCTTCCCAAACGCAAGAAGGAAACCCCGTATGAAACGTCCCTTTTCCCCCTTGACAGACCTGAGGGCACTTGCCCCCACCTCTAAGCGAGCACGGGGGGCCGCCTCGATGACCGCGGCTCTCCTGATGGTGGTTGCCGTTTTCGCGTCCGGCTGCGCGAGGCAGGCCCAAAGCACCAACATCGTGGCCGCGGGTCACGTCGAGGCCACGGACGTCCACCTCTCCGCGAAAGTCGGAGGACGTCTGCTCGAGGCTCCTTTCAAGGAGGGCGACGCGGTGAAGGTGGGCGATGTGGTGGCGCGCCTCAGCACCACCGATGTCGAGATCCAGGTGCGCCAGGCCAGCGCCGAGCGGGCCCAGGCCGCGGCCGATCTGCGGCTGCGTCTTGCGGGTGCTCGCAAGGAAGACATTGCGGAGATGGAGGCGCAGATCCGAGCCACCGAAGCCGACATCGCGGGCGCGCAGCTCGACCTCGACCGGATGCAGGGCCTGCTCGATCGCGGCTCCGGCACTACCAAGGCGCGCGACGACGCGCGGACGCGGCGCAACATTCTCGAAGCCCGCCGGGGCGCCCAGCATCAGTCACTCGCCCGCCTTCGGGCTGGGTCGAGGCCGGAGGAAGTCGAGGGCGCCCGCGCGCGGGTGGCCGGGATCGACGCACGAATCGCCCTCCTCGAGCAGCAGATCGCGGATGCCACGGTCACGAGCCTCGCGGACGGTGTGGTCACTTCGCGGGTGGCCGAACCCGGCGAGCAGCTTCAGGCCGGTTCAGTGATCTGCGTGATCACGAAGCTCGGTGAGGCCTGGCTCACGGTGTACGTGACCGACATGGATCTCGCGCGCATTCGCATCGGCCAGGAGGCGATCGTCACCACCGATGGTGGGAAGACGAGGAAAGGCCGCCTCACTTACATCGCGTCGAAGGCGGAGTTCACGCCAAAGAATGTGCAGACCCGCGACGAGCGCATCAAGCTTGTGTATCGGGTCAAAGTCGGACTCGACAACGCCGATGGATTCTTCAAGCCCGGCATGCCGGCGGAAGCCTCCTTCGAACCCGTGGGGCCGGCACAATGAACGGCGCGGTCGAAGCGCCGGTGGTTGAGGTTTGCGGCCTTGTCCGGAAGTACGGCGAAATCACCGCGGCGAGCGACGTCTCGTTCGAGGTTCAGCGCGGCGAGATGTTTGGCCTCATCGGCCCCGATGGTGCGGGCAAGACCACCACCCTCAGGGTGATCCTCGGTCTCCTCGCTCCCCACGGCGGGCGCGTCCGCACCTGCGGCCTCGACCCGTGGAAGGAGACGGACGAGCTGTCGAAACGCATCGGTTATCTCTCGCAACGTTTCTCGCTCTACGGCGATCTGACCGTGGATGAAAACGTCGCCTTCTTTGCCGACATCCACGGTGTCCGCAATTCGAAGCCGCGCGCAGAGGAACTGCTCGAGATGTTGCGGATGACCCCTTTCCGCGACCGGCTGGCCGACCGGTTGTCCGGCGGTATGAAACAGAAACTTGCCCTCGCCTGCACTCTGATTCACACGCCGCAGCTTCTGGTGCTTGACGAGCCCACCACCGGTGTCGATCCGGTTTCGCGGCGCGATTTCTGGAAGATCCTGGCCCGGCTGCAGCGGGACGGGCTTACGTTGCTTGTGACCACACCGTACCTGGACGAAGCCGAGCGCTGCCAGCGCGTGGCCCTCATGGATCGCTCGATAATCCTTACCGTGAGCACGCCGGATGCCCTGCGCGCGGAGGCGGGCGGCGCCATGGTCGAGATCCTGGCCCACCCCAAACGTCGGGCCCTCGAACTCATCGCTCTGGATCCCGATGTCCGCGACGTCGAAGCGTTTGGCGAACGCGTGCACATCACGCTGCCGGGGTTCGACGCGCCGCGCGCGCTGGCCTGGACCGACCGCATGGCCGAGGGCCTTCGCGCCCGGGGCCTCGAGGTCCTCTCGGCGCGGCCGATTCCGCCGTCCCTCGAGGACGTCTTCATCTCCCGCATTCAGGCTCGCGAGGCCGGGGCGGACCACATCGGAGGGGTATCCCCGCAATGAAGCGCTTGCTTGTCCTGACCATCCTCTTAGCGGTGCCGCCGCTCGCCTTCAGTGAACTGCAAGAGGCTGCAGTCGCGCAACCGCTGACCCTGGAAGACGCCCTCATGCGCGCGCGCACAACCTCCGCGCGGCTCGCTTCTTTCCAGGCGTTGAACCGCGCGGCCCTCGACGGAGTCCGCGGAGCAGAGGCGGGAAGGCGTCCCGATCTCGACGTTCAAGCCTCGTACTCGCGCAACTCCAACGTACCCGAACTGATTCTTACCACACCCGGGGCTCCGCCGCGGACCATCTTCCCAAACCTCCCCAACCAGTGGCGTACCCACGTGGGTGCGAGTCTTCCGATCTACACCGGGGGACGCGTGGCGAACCAGATCGAGTCCGCGAAGCACACCGAGCGCGCCACGCTCGCCGACCGCGACGCCGCCATCAACGATCTCGTGGCGGAGACTCATATCGCTTATGTGAGTGTCCTTTTCGCTCGTGAGAATGCCCGAGTCCTCCGTGAGGCGATCGCGTCGTACGAAGCCCATCTCAAGGATGCGCGCGCGCGGCAGGAGATGGGTCTCATCGCAAGCAACGAGGTCCTCGCGGTGACGGTCGAGCGCGAACGCGCGGAACTTGGTCGCGTGCAAGCGGAGAATGCGGCGGCCATAGCGACGGCGAATCTGCGGCGACTCGTTGGTCTTCCCACCGCGGCGGAGATCGAACTCGATCCCATCTCCTCGGATCCGCCCGCCGCGAACTCACCGACAACCACGGAAGCTCTGGTCGAAAAGGCCAGCGAAGGACGCGCCGAAATCGAAGGCCTGCGCGCGCGGATCCGGTCGCTCGAAGCCACCACCCGCGTAGCGCAATCCTCGTCGAAACCCCAGGCCGGCATTCAGGCAGGCTTCGACTTCTCGAATCCGAATCCGCGGATCCTGCCTCTCTCCGGGGCCTGGAAGGACACCTGGAGTGTGGGACTCAATGTGAGCTGGAAGATCCTCGACGGCGGGCGGGCGGAGGCGGCCGCTGCTCAAATCCAGGCCCAGACCGAGGCGTTACGAGCCCAGCTCGCGGATCTCGAGTCGCGCATCCGGTTCGACGTGACGATGCGGCAGTTGGAGCTTGAGTCCGCCCGCGCGGGAAAGGCGGTCACCCGGCGCGGCATCGAAGCGGCCAAGGATGCGGTGCGTATCGCCCGCGACCGGTACGAGGAGGGTGTGCTCAGTTCGAGTGAACTTCTAGATGCCGAGACTCGACGGTTGCGCGCCGAACTCGATGCCACCCAGGCGGACGCACAGATCCAGATCGCTCTCGCCCATCTGAACCGGGCCTTAGGCCGCTGAGATGACCGCCTCTCTCTCACCGCCGGTGTCGCCACCGCGGCCCGCGGTCATCGAGGTGGACCGCCTGGTGAAGCGCTTCGGCGCCTTCACTTCGGTGGACAACCTCTCGCTGCACGTGAAAGAGGGCGAGGTCTTCGGCCTCCTCGGCTCGAACGGAGCGGGAAAGACCACGGCCATACGCGTTCTGTGCGGCCTGCTCGCCCCCACCTCCGGAAGCGCGCGGGTCCTGGGCATCGATGTCGCAAAAGACCCCGAAGCGCTCAAACACCAGATCGGCTACATGACTCAGCGCTTCAGTCTGTATGACGACCTGAGCGTCATTCAGAATCTGCGCTTCTTTGGCGGCGTGTACGGACTTCAGGGCAAGGCCATGCGTGATCGCGAGAAGTGGGCGGTGGCAACCGCGGGCCTCGAGGGCAAGGAAGACCTCATCACGCGGTCTCTCCCCGGAGGGTGGAAGCAGCGTCTGGCCCTCGCTTGCGCGGTTCTGCACGGACCGCGGGTGGTGTTCCTCGACGAGCCCACCGGCGGTGTCGATCCCATTTCGCGCCGGCGTTTCTGGGCCTTGATCGATCAGATGGCGGGCGAAGGCATCACACTGGTGGTGACCACTCACTATCTCGACGAAGCCGAGCGTTGCGATCGAATCGCCCTGATGCATGCGGGGCGTCTGGTGGCCCACGGTTCCGTGGCTGAACTCAAGGAAGTCTTTGCCGGACGCGTCCTGCTCGAGGTTGCCTGTGCGCGTCCCCTCGACGCCCAGTTCGCCCTCGACGGAGAGCCCGGCATTCTCGAAGCCTCGGTGTTCGGCACCCGCCTTCATGTGGTGGTCGCCGAAGAGGTCGCGGGCCGCACCCTCATCCAGACGGCCCTGGCGCGAGGTGGCTTCACGCCGATGTCGATTGAGCGAATCGTCCCCTCGCTGGAGGATGTCTTCATCCACTGCATCGAGGCCGAAGAAGCGGCGCGCCGAGTGCGCGGGGTGGTCGCGTGAACCCGCGGAAGATCTGGGCCATGGCGAAGAAGGAGGCGCTTCAGGCCTCTCGCGACCCGCTGAGCCTGGCCATGCTCCTGGGCCTGCCCACCATCATGTTGCTGATGTACGGGTATGCGATCAACTTCGACGTGCGGCATGTGCGTCTGGCCGTGCGCGACCTCGACAAGTCAGAGGAGTCGCGAAGCCTCGTAGCGTCCTTTGTGAACTCTACTTACTTCGATCAGGTCGCGGACGTGCCCGCGGGAACCGATGTGGACCTCATCACCGAGAGGCGGGTGGCGAAAGCAGTTCTCGCCATTCCCGAAGGCTTCGCGCGCACCCTGGCCCAAGGCGGCACCGCCCGCATTCAACTTCTCCTCGACGGCGCCGACGCCAACACCGCGACGACGGTGCTCGGTTACGCCACGGCCCTCGCCGCCGACGCCAATCTGCGGCGCTTCAAAGAGCGTACCGGCATTGAAATCGTGCCGGTGGGTTACGAGCCGCGCGTGTTCTACAACCCCGAACTCCGCACCACTCAGTTCCTGGTTCCAGGGCTCGTGGGCTTCATCCTCATGCTGACCGCGGTGGTGTCGACCGCTCTGTCCGTGGTCCGCGAGAAGGAACGCGGGACTATGGAGCAGCTCCGGGTCACCTCGCTCACCGCGGGCGAGATGCTGATCGGCAAGACCCTTCCCTACCTCGCCATCTCTCTGATGGCCACGGTGATCATCCTGACCGCAGCACGGGTGCTGTTCGGCGTGGTGATCCGCGGCCCTTACCTGGACCTGTTCGTGGCCACCCTCATCTACCTCGTGGGGGCGCTCGGGTGGGGGCTTCTGGTCTCGAGCATCGCCGAGACTCAGGCGCTGGCCTTCCAGATCGGCATGGTCACCTCGATGCTGCCGGCGATTTTTCTCTCGGGCTTCATCTTCCCCATTCGTTCGATGCCCGCTCCCATCGAGCTTCTGACCTACGCAGTGCCGGCGCGGTACTTCCTGGTGATCATCCGCGGCATCATCCTCAAGGGCGCCGGCCTCGCTCCTTACTGGCAGGACCTTTTGTTCCTCGTCCTTTATGCCACGGTCGTGCTCACCTTGGCCTACGCACGCCTGAAAAGGCGGGAGGCCTAGGATGGGGGCTTTGTGGCAAGTCATCCTGAAGGAGTTCCTGCAACTCCGCCAGGATCGCAAGATGATCCCCGCTCTGATCGTGGGCCCGCTGGTACAGCTCATCGCCCTCGGTTACGCGGCGAATCTCGACGTCACTCATGTGCCTCTCCTGCTGGTGGATGGAGATCACAGCACCGAGAGTCGGGCCCTGGTCGAGCGCTTCGACGCCTCGGGTTACTTCGAGATCCAGGGCTCGGTGGCGACCGCCGACCAGGCCGATCCGTGGCTGGTCGAAGGGCTGGCGCAGGTGGTCCTCGTCATCCCTGAGGGTTACGGGAGCGATCTCAACGCGGGCCGCGCCCCGAACCTCCAGGTTCTTGCGGACGGCACCGACGCCAACTCCGCGGTGGTCGGCCTCGGCTACGCGTCGCGGATCATCGCGGAGATGGGGGGAACGCTCCAGCGAAGCCGACTCGAGGCCCTGAATCGGCGCAGCGCCGAAGCATCCCAACGCCTGGGCGTGCCGATCGCACGTCCGCCCGCCATCGGCCAGATAGAGATCGTTCCGCGCATCTTCTACAACCCCGACCTCAAAACCCGCTGGTTCTACGTCCCCGCGGTACTGGCGATGGTGTTGATGCTCGTCACCATGATGCTGCCGTCGATGGCGGTGGTGCGGGAAAAGGAGATCGGCACCCTCGAACAGATCAGCGTGACGCCCCTGCGGCCCTGGCAGCTCATCGTGGGCAAGCTCACACCCTTCGCGATCATCGGCCTGATCGACACCGCGGTGATCGTGGTCCTCGCCCAGGTGGTGTTCGGCGTGCCTCTGCGGGGGTCATTCCTGCTTCTCCTCTTCCTCACCTTCCTCTTTCTCCTGAACACGCTCGGGCTCGGCCTGTTCGCATCGACGATGGTGTCCACCCAGCAGCAGGCCATGATGTTTGCGGTCTTCGTCCTGATGGTGCCGATGATCTATCTCTCCGGCCTCATCTTCCCGATCGAAAACATGCCGGCGCTCTTCCAGATCGGCAGCTACGGCATTCCCGTGCGCTACTACGGGATCATCCTGCGCGGCGTGTTCCTGAAGGGTTCCGGCCTCGACGTGCTGTGGCCGGAGGCTCTGACGCTCACGGTCACTGGATTGGCCTGGCTCACCTTCGCCTCCGCAAGATTCCGAAAGCGGTTGGATTAGCAGTCAGGGGCGGAGGCTCCATCGTAGGGGCGGCCCTCGTGGCCGCCCTTCGCGTCCCATCGCAGCGGATCAGGGCGTTCATCGGAAAGGGCAGGCACAAGGTGTTGGGGGCGGAGGCTCCATCGTAGGGGCGGCCCTCGTGGCCGCCCTTCGCGTCCCATCGCAGCGGATCAGGGCGTTCATCGGAAAGGGCAGGCACAAGGCCTGCCCCTACAGAGCCAACCGCGCGGGCAATGCCGTCCAGGTGAACAATTAGGGGCGTACGGGATTCGCGGCCAGTTCCCCGATGACGGTATTCCACTGGCGGACCGTCCAGGCGCGCACGAGACCGTTCGTGACGTAGGGGTCCCCTTTGGCGAAGGTTTCGGCTACCTGGGCGTTCTCGCCCTTGAACATGAGGATTGCCCGATCCGCCGGATCGGCGAGGGCACCTCCCATCACGAGTTCACCCTTAGCGTGAGCTTCCCAGGCGAGTTTCAGATGTACGCCGCGAAACTCACCCCGGCGAGTGAGGTAATCGTCGGCCAGATCGTAGATAAGAAGATAGTGATTCACGGTGCCTTGGGTTCTACCAGAGCCGGCGACGCAGCGGTGGACTGAATCCGCGCGAGAAAGTCGGACATCTCACGCCGATACCGGTCGCCTCCGACCACGTAGACGTCGTTGTGATGCGCTCCCTCGACAACGAACATTCGCTTCGGCTCCGGGGCGGCCTCGAACACCATCCTCCCTTGCTCGACCGGGATCACTTCATCCTGAGTTCCCTGGGTCACCAGAAGCGGTATCTGGAGCCGCGGAATCTTGGCCAGATTGTCA
>CAZFQH010000004.1:0-4271 GCA_964520805.1 uncultured Acidobacteriota bacterium
CTTGCCGCTCTTCGCCGAGCAGGGCGTTGATGAGGGTCGACTTTCCGGCCCCGGACGAGCCGAGAAAGGCGATGGTGTCGCCCCGGCCCAGATACGCGGGCAACACCTCAAGACCGAGGCGGGGCTTGGCCGCGATGAGATGCACGGGCGAGTCGCCCGCCATGACCGCCACTTCGCCCAGGGGCTTCGAGCTATCGGCGCATTTGTCCGACTTGTTGAGCAGCACCACCGCGCGCGCGCCGCTTTCGCGGGCCAGGATCAGATACCGCTCGACCCGACGCGGCGAATAGTCCGAGTCGAGTCCGCACACGATGAAGACCGTGTCGATGTTCGCGGCCACGATCTGTTCCTCGGTCAGGTGTCCCGCAGCCTTGCGCTTGAACGCGGTGGTGCGGGGCAGCACCGTCTGGATCACGCCGCGGCCGTGCCGGTGTCCCTCTTCGCGCACTTCTTTGAGGGCCACGAAGTCGCCCACCGCCGGAAGGTCGGAGGCGTGGAGGGCGTTGTGCTTCAGCCGGCCCGCGGTGGTGGCGATCAACTCGCCCTTCGCGGTGTGCACCCGGAAGTAGCCACGATGGTCCCGCACGACCCGTGCGGGGAAAGAGCCCTCCGCCGCCGCACTCTCGAAACGATGGTGCCAGGCCTCCGAATATCCCCAGGATTCGAGTTCTTTCGGGTACTCGAAAGACGTCACGGATTCACAGTGAAACTTGTCTTGAACTCGATGGCGGGATGCAGGGAGTGCCAGACCGAGCAGTATTTCTCTCGGGACAGCTCGATCGCCCGGGCCACGCGGTCCTCTGGAACTTCGCCCGTGACCACGAAATTCAGATTCACGCCGGTGATCCTTCGCGGCGTCCCCGTCGACCGAAAAACATCCATGTCGCAGCTCACCGTCTTCACGGGCAGGCGTCCCTTCTCGATCACGTCGACAACATCGATGGCCATGCAACCGGCGAGGGCAAAGGCTACCGCCTGGACCGGCGAGGGTCCGGCTTCACGGTTCCCATCAAGGATGATGGAGGCGCCGCCGGAGGTGCCGGCAAAGCGCTGACCGCCCTGCCAGCTGAGGTTGAGGGAGAAGTCGGCTTTGGCAGTGTCGGTCATGAGCGCCATGAATGGTACCGATCACAGGCCTTTGTACCCAAGCCCGGTGTCCAAGGCCCCTCATTCCTTTGCCCGTAAACTCTCCGGCTCGCCGAGGTCGAAGTCATGAAAGTAATGAAGTTCGGAGGCACATCGGTCGGCTCGCCGGCCCGTATTCGCGAGGTGGTGCGCCTGGTCATGGAGGCGGCTGCTTTTGAGCGCGTCCTGGTCGTGGTGTCGGCCTTTGGCGGAGTGACCAACGCGCTCATCGCGGCCTCGGAGAAAGCGGTTGGCGGCTCCTCGGGATGGCGTGACGACCTGGACGCCCTCGAACGACGCCATGCCGAGGCCGCGTGCGACCTTGCGACCGAAGCCGATCGCCCCGCTTTGCTCGATCGCGTCACTCAGGCCACCTCCGATCTGCGCGGCCTGCTTCACGGCGTATCCCTGGTTCGCGAATGCACGCCCCGCACCCTGGACAGCATCGTGAGCTTTGGCGAGCGCGTGTGTGCCCTCATCGTGGCCGCCGCGTTCCGAGCCGCCGGGCATGAGGCGAACGAGGTTGATGCCAGAACACTGGTGTTGACCGACAAGAGCTTCGGCACCGCACGGGTGGATTCTCCAACAACCAACGCCCGCATCGAGCAGTGGTGGAAGATCGAGACCGCACTTCCCGTCGTGACCGGCTTCATCGGCGCGACCGACTCCGGCGAAACCACCACCCTCGGCCGCGGGGGATCGGACTACACCGCCGCTCTCTTCGGTGCTGCATTGAATGCCACGTCGATCGAGATCTGGACCGACGTCGATGGTGTGATGAGCGCCGATCCGAGGATCGTGCCGACCGCCTTCTCTATGGACTCTCTTCGTTACGACGAACTCATGGAGCTGTCCCATTTCGGGGCCAAGGTCGTCTACCCGCCCACCGTGCATCCGGCCCGGGCCAGGAACATCCCGCTCGTCATCAAGAACACCCTCAATCCCGAGTTCAAAGGAACGCGGATTCTTGAAGAGGCACCCGCCGCGTCGCTCGGGGTTCGGGGTGTCGCCTCGATTTCGAGCGTGGCTTTGCTCCGTCTCGAGGGGGATGGCATGGTGGGTGTTCCCGGGATCGCCATGCGCCTGTTCGGCGCCCTCGCGAGAGAACACGTGAGTGTGATCCTCATTTCTCAAGCCTCCTCTGAGCACTCCATTTGTTTCGCCATCGAGCCGGGGGCGGTAGCCCGGGCCCGGCAAAGCATCGGGGCCGAGTTCGCTCTCGAAAAACAGGCCGGCCTCATCGACGAACTGGTGGTTGAAGAAGACGCGAGCGTGATCGCGGTCGTGGGTGCGGCCATGCGCTCCACCCCCGGCAGCGCCGGCCGGATCTTCGGGGTTCTCGGTGAAGCGCACGTAAACGTGCGCGCCATTTCCCAAGGCTCGTCGGAGTTGAACGTGTCGTGTGTGGTCGGCCGCGACGACGAGAAGCGCGCGGTGAACGCCATCCACGAAGCCTTCTTCGCGGATCACCGCACGGTGTCGGTGTTCATTGCCGGCCTCGGTCGAGTGGGTCGGGCGCTGGTCGATCAGATGCGCCAGGAGGTTCAGGGGCTGCGCGAACGGGCCGGCCTTCGGCTCGAGATCGATGGCGCTGCCACCAGCCGGAACATGCTCCTGCGTCCCGCCATTCCTGCCGCTTCGCTTCGAGAGACCGTCCTCGCCGATGGGGTCCCCACGGTTCTGAGCGATCTCGTTCATGCGGCGATCTGGAGCCGGCGCGCCAGTGCCGTCTTCGTCGACTGCACCGACAGCGAGGAGACCATGGGCTTCTACGGTCCGCTGCTCGATGCCGGTGTCCATGTGGTGTCGGCGAACAAGCGGCCATTCGGGGGCGACCTCGCGATCTACCGCTCGATCAAGGCCGGCCGCCGCCGCGGACGTGGGGCCCTCTTCCACGAGACCACCGTGGGCGCGGCCCTGCCGGTGGTGGGGACGCTCTCGGATCTGGTGCGGACGGGGGACCGCGTGCGCCGGATCGAAGGCGCTCTGTCCGGGACCCTCGGCTTTCTGATGACGAAAGTGGCGGACGGCGTCGCTTTCAGTGTCGCTTTGAAGGAGGCCCACGACCTCGGCTACACCGAGCCCAACCCACGCGAGGACCTCTCCGGCAAAGACGTTGCACGCAAGATCCTGATCCTCGCTCGCGAGGCCGGCCTGCAGATCCAGGCGAGCGAGGTGAAGCGCGAATCTCTGCTGCCTTCCCCGGAATGGGATGCGATGAGCCTCGACGAGTTCTGGAGGCGTCTCCCCGAACTCGACCAAGCCATCGAGAAGCGCGCTCAGGAAGCTTCGATCGACGGCGGGCGCCTCGTGTACCTCGCCTCCGTGAACGAGGGTGTCGCGGAGGTTGGCCTCCGGCGCGTGGAGTCCTCGAGCCCCTTCGCCTCCCTTCGTGGGGGCGACAACATGGTCGCGTTCCGGACGGACCGCTACTCCGAATCGCCGCTGGTAGTGCGAGGTCCGGGTGCGGGTCCCGACGTCACCGCCTCCGGAGTCTTCGCGGACATCATCAAAGCTGCTTCGCTCGCGCGCTGAGGCGCGTTTCCTATATCGCGTCGGTCCCCGCTTCGCGCGATACGACCAGGTCACGATCTTTGACAAGACCCGCGAGACACTCGGCCAGCAGTCTTTAAGCATCACCTTGGACCAGAAGACGAAGCGGGGATCCACGCGGATCTCCGTTGAGGCCCAGAGCCACCCCCATGACTTCGGATCGCACTCGGTTTCGGTGTTCGGTGAGCTGAACTGGCGGCTTGTCCGCGGTCTCTCGGTCAGGACCTCGGGCAACTACTCGCGCAACCGCGATCAGCGGAACCTTCCCCGCGTGACCGCCACCGATGAAGAAATTCTGTTGCAGATCAGTCAGCTCCGCAGCGGCTACAACTATTTCGTGAGCTTCGGTTTCTCCTACTCGTTCGGCGCCACCACCAACAATGTGGTGAATCCGCGATTCGGGCGCTAACCAGATCCTCGCGCTCGGCGTTCGCGGGTCATAAGACTTGCGGCCCGCTGTTTGCGCCGTCAATGAAGATGCGGGAGAGACCAGACTGAACGTGCCGCCGCGATCCAAGGGAATCAAGCAGGCGGCTTATCGTCTTGGGCCATGCGCGCCACCGGGGCGGCGGGCCCGCACCTCCACGCGTCCG
>CAZFQH010000004.1:4371-28386 GCA_964520805.1 uncultured Acidobacteriota bacterium
CGTGCCGCTTCTTGAGAGCCTGAACGAGGCAGACCCAGAGCGCCCGGTCATCCTCTTCAACCTTGGCATGGCCTATAGCGATCTTGGGAGATTTGGTGAGGCAGGGCAGTGGCTCTCTCGCCGAACAACCAGGCTGCGGTTATCGGGCTGGCCAAGGCCGTCGAATCCCTGGGCCGCTTCGATGAGGCGAACGAGATCTATGTCCCCGCAATCGGAGTGGCTCCGGAAAGCCCCATAGCAGAGGCTGCGAAACAAGCCCGAAGTGCGATCGCCAATCGCGCCTTTCGCATCGAGGCGATCAGCCAACCCAGACCCGATGCGGTGATGCACTGTCTCGCCGCCATTGAAGAGTTTGAAGTGCTGGCCCCGCCGGAGATTCAAGCCATCGTCTTCGAGATCGCGGCTCTTGGTCAAGGCGGCCTTTCCGTGAACGAGCCTGCCCGGAAGTCCACGTTGAAGTCGCTGCCGGGTCGCGAGTTCAGCGGTCTGCCGCTCGTTTCGATGAATATGGCGACCTTTTTTTCAGGGCGATTACGTGGCCACCCTTCGACGGCACGCGCGTCCCCGCAGGGCCGTACCTACCGCCACGCGATCCAGGAGTTGCTCGGCGGTCCCCGGCGCGGACTGAATCAACGGATCGACGTTTTGACCGCCTCCCAGTCGATGGCGAGTGGCTCAGGCGCGGGGTTTGGAAGGGCCTTGGTCCGAGCGCGGATCGCGGCCGCGCGGTCGGTGCTTGAAGGGTGCGTGGAAAGGAAGGAAGGCGGAGCCCCCGAGGTTGCGGCCAGGCGATCGAAGAAACGCGCCATGCCCTCGGTTGAGATTCCGGCCGCAACCAGCGTATCGAAGCCGGTTAAATCCGCGTCTTCCTCCTGGCTCCGCGAGAACTTCAGGTCCGTGAGCTGTCCGAGACCTTGAAACAGGCTGGCCGCATCGGGGGATCCCATCAGCAGGCCGGCGAGCGGGAGCAGGCCTCCCGCGTAGATCATCTGTCGCATCGAATGCCGCCTCGTCGCGTGGGCCATCTCGTGAGCCAGGACCCCCGCCACCTCCTCCGCGGAACCTGCCTCGGCGATGAGACCGGTGTAGACCACGATGAGGCCACCCGGAGCCGCGAAGGCATTGATCTCCTTGTTCTTCTGAACGCTGACCTTGAACTCAAACCGCTTCTCGGGAGCCGCCGCCTTCAGCTTGTCGACGATCAAGCCCACCGCGCGGGTCGCGTCGTTGTCCGCCACCACATCCTTGGACCCCAAAAACTCGCCCTCGAACATCTTCCCGACCTCCTGATCCACGGTGACGGGGATGCGCTCAAGGACGAAGTCGATGATGGGATCGCGGAAGGCCAGCAGCAGGAGAATCGCGATCAGAGGCAGGGCGGCTATGAATCCCACGATCGCGAGGCCCAGTCGGCCGCTGCGCCTCGCACCTTTCTGCGCTTTGGTCGCTGCGTCGAGAGCCTTGCTGAATTGGGGGATCCGTCCGATCTCCGCCGCCGCTTTTGGGTCCGTAGAAGACAACGCGAAGAGACCGCCCTCTCCGGACCAGGTGATCTGAATGGACTCGCGATCCCACCCGCCCGCGGTGAGCTGGCACCTGGCGCTATCGACCCGCAGCGTTTCGGGGCCGCCGATCACTTCCAGGGACGAACCGAAGGCCCGAACCGAGACCTTCGTGGAGTTGCGGGTTACGGGATCGAACAGAATGGCGTCGAAAGACATGGGGCCCCGGGATTATCTTCGCTATGGCCGGTCCGCGGTAGCCTCGCGCCTGATGTTGCTCTGGGATGGTCGTCTCTGGCGCCGTTCCGGGATGTTCACCACCAATCGAAAGCCGCCCTGACCCTCGTCCTGGCGCTCCTTCCGGCCTCCCGCGCATCTGCTCCGGAGACTGTTCGCCAGCGCGTCGAGACCTGGAGCGCAGCCAACCAGAAGGCCATCGTCGGCGAGTTTCCGGATTTGCTCGCGATACCGAACGTGGCTCCTTACCGCGCGAACATTTATCGCAACGTCGTCGTCCTCCAAGGTCATGCTTGAGAAACGGGGCTTCAAAGCCGAACTTCTTCCCTCCGACCCGCCGACGCGGGGATGAGCAGGCGCTCGGGATCGAACACTTTCTCGATCCGCAGACCGCGCAGCGCGGGGTGTGCCGCGAAACTATCGCCGGACCCGCGCGGGCGTAGACTCTTTTCACTCGAGGAGTCAAGGCACCATGTCCCAGAACTTCGACCCAAAAGCGGTCATCATGGCGCTCGGTCCGCCCCCGCGGCAGTTCGCGCCCGAAGCGACGAAGCGTCTGCCGCGCGCCGGAGCGATAGGAGTGATGATCGTCGCGCTGTGCTTCGGCGCCTTCATCCTGGCCGCGGCCGCTTCGATGGCGGGTGGGGCAATGTCCGATCGCGGTCAAGCCGTCTCTCCCGCACTCGTCGGTGCGCTGATGATGGCTTTCGCTTCATGGCAGATCATGAAGAAGCGAAGAATCCGCGCACTCTGCGAAGACCTCCTGAAGAACGGACGCGCCACGACCGGATATGTGAAGTCGCTCGCGAGCCAGCAGGTGCAGGGTGTCGTCACGGATCGCTACGAGATCGAGTACCAGGACGCGTCCCCCAAACGCCACACTCTCCGCGCATTCTGGGTGCACCCCGAAGCACGTTTCACGGAACATTCAATGATCGTCGTTCTCCACGATCCTGCGGCACCGGAACGTGCCGCCGTCTTCCCGCTCGATTTCCCGGACCTGCGTGTTCAAGTGCCCGATCTGGCAGGAACCCATGATGGGCCCCCCTCCGCGGGTCCCGGGTTGCACGACGATCCCGATCTGAAAATGATCGAGGCGCTCGCCGCGGCGGGCGCACCGCTCAATTTCGGCCAGTCCTCGCCGGAAAAAGCACTTTCCGGCGGCGTCATCAAAGCAGGCCTCTATCCCCGGAAACCCTTCTCTCGCGCGGGCCGACTTCGAGGCGGCATTGGAACTCGACCCTGCGCAGAGTGAAGCCGCGAGCGGCCTCGCGCGTGTAGGGCGAGGCTAGGTGTTCTGGGGCAGGAACGCGCTCGATCAGGTTTTCGACTCCCCTTGACTCGTTGCAGGAAGTCCTTGGGCCACCACGAGGCGGGTTTCGCTGCGCCCCCGGCATTTCAGCCTCCCTGGGGTGGGGGCCGCCTGCGAGTCGCCGGTTCGAGCGACGACCGGTGAAACGAGCAACCCTGGGGCTACACTTCACGTCGCGGTCCGACTCTTGGCGTTCACTACTTCTCATCTCTGGACTCCCGATTTCTTGAAATGACCCAAAGAACTCTCGCTTCGCTGCTCCTTGCCGTCCTGCTTCCGGTCGGGGCGTGGGCGCAGGGCGTCACGATCATCCGCGCAGGGACGCTCATTGACGGAAATGGAAAGGCTCCGATCAAGAACGCGGTGATCGTGGTCCGCGGCGATGTCATCGAGAGTGTTTCTTCGGGACCCCTCTCGCCCGAACTTCTCCGGGGAGCCACGGTCGTTGATCTCTCCCAGTCAACCGTGTTGCCCGGCCTCATCGATTGCCACGACCACATCATGGGCACTCCGGGTGACGGCGGCGACACCCAGATGCTTCAAGAGTCCGACGCCGACCAGGTTCTTCATGGCGTCAAGCACGCTCGCATCACGCTCGATGCGGGCTTCACCACCATTCGAAACGTCGGCTCGGGCAGCTTCGGCGATATCTCTTTGAAGCGCGCCATCGCGCGAGGCGACATCGTCGGACCCCGCATCTATGGCGCTGGTCCCGGCATTGGAATCACGGGTGGCCACGCCGACATCAACGGTTTTCGCGCTGACCTTCCTCTCCGCGGCTATGCGCAGATCGTTGATGGAGTCGACGACGTGCTGAAAGCGATTCGTCGGCAGGTCAAGTTCGGAGCGGACCTGATCAAGATCACGGCCAGCGGTGGGGTCCTCTCGGCGGGCGATTCGGTTCACCACGAGCAGTACAGCGAGGAAGAGCTTCGCGCAGCCGTCGAAGAGGCCACCCGCCTCGGACGTCGGGTTGCGGCTCACGCACATGCCGCAAAGGCGATTGTGACCGCGTCGCGGGCCGGCGTCGCGTCGATCGAACACGGGAGCTTCGTGGACGATGAGGGAATCAAAATGATGAAGGAGAAAGGGACGTACATGGTTCCAACCCTCTACACGCTCGACTTCATCATCAACGAAGGCAAACAAAATGGCGTGCCCCAATACGCGATCGACAAGGCGATTGAGGTTTCAAAAGTGCAGCGCGGCAATCTCAAGAAGGCCTATCAGGCCGGAGTGAAGTTCGCTTATGGAACCGACGCCGCGGTTTTTCCCCATGGACGCAACGCGAAAGACTTTGCGATCCTCGTCGATCAGCTGGGCGTTCCTCCGATGGAAGCGATTCAAATGGCGACGAAAGCGGCGGCCGATCTCATCGGCATCTCGGACCAGGCCGGAACAATCGAAAAGGGCAAATGGGCCGACCTCATTGCCGTTTCGGGCGACCCGCTTGCGAACATTCGCCTTCTCGAGGATGTGAAGTTCGTGATGAAGGGCGGAGTCATCGTCAAGAAGTAGCGAGCTGCTCTCCCCGATCTCCCCGATCGCCAGGTCGCGTAGCGTAACCTTCGCGGTTTCGAGCGGCTTCGCTGATGATCCAACAAACGACCACAACGCTTGGCGTCAACCAGGCCTATTACGACTCCATGCCGCCTGGTCTTGAGAACTATTGGAACCTCATGGCGGCCCCGCTGTTCCGGGTCAAAACCCTCGGTTCCCTCATCTTGAATGCTGGATGTAGCAGTGTTGCGGATCTGGGTTGCGGAAACGGTCGGTTCCTTGTGGAGCTGCGAAGGTTGGGCTTTCGCGGTCGCCAACTAGGAGTTGATTTGTCGCCCGGGCGAGTGAGTGAGAACGAGAAACTGCTCCCGCTTATCGAGTGGCGCGCCGCGAACCTGGATGTTCCTCAAGAGTGGCCGCAGGCCAGCGGTTCGTGCTTTGACGCCGTCGTCGCATCTGAACTCATTGAGCACCTCGAGAACCCCGCGGCCATGCTGGCGAACGCAGCGTCCCTGGCGGTTCCGGGTCGGGGTCTTCTCCTTCTATCCACCCAGAGCGGTCCGATTGGGGCCACCGAGCGGTTCGTCGGCCACCACCGCCACTTCGCGCCCGGAGAGATCGACATGCTCCTTCGATCCACGGGCTGGGATCCGGTCCGGATCTGGAACACAGGGTTTCCCTTTCATGACCTGTCCAAGTGGTTCGCAAGCCTGCGACCAGCAGGGATGATCGATAGATTCAGCAACCGTTCCTACGGACGCGCGGAGAGACTCGTGTGCTGGGCCCTGCGCGTGCTGTTCAGGCTGAATT
Organism: uncultured Acidobacteriota bacterium; assembly: GCA_964520805.1. Lineage (GTDB taxonomy): Bacteria > Acidobacteriota > Vicinamibacteria > Fen-336 > JAGNNV01 > JAGNNV01. Next base: position 9,733 of record CAZFQH010000004.1, read on the forward strand.
CTGAAACGCGAGGGGCGCAGCTGTTTGCCGTTGCGAGGCGGTCTGCTGCAGGAGCCTTGGGGGGGTGAAGAACGACAAGGGTACGGCCGAAGCATTCGCCTCCTCCTGGAACAATGTGGGGCAACGGAGCGTTTACACCCGAGAACAATTCCTTGACTGGATGGCTCCGCTGACCCCGTCCGACCTGCGCGGCTCTACGGTCCTGGAACTCGGTTTCGGGAATGGATCGCTCCTGTACCACGCCGCCGACTGCCGGCCCTGCCGTCTCGTCGGCGTTGAACTGGCCGACACTGTGGCCGCAACGAAGAGAAACCTGTCCGGCGGCGAAGTCAAGGTCGAACTTGTATCGGGCGACCTTTGCGCGGTAGCTCTCGGAGCGTTTGACATTGTTTACTGCATCGGTGTCCTCCATCACTTGGTCGATCCGTCAGCAGGCTTTCAAGGAGTCTTGCGAAACACACGCATGGGGGGGCGATTCCATTGCTGGGTCTACGGCCATGAAGGGAATGATCTGGTTCGAATCGTGGTAGAACCTGTTCGGCGAGTCACATCCCGGCTGCCCTGGTGGTTCACCAAATACCTGGTGGCGGCACCCTTGGTCATCCCATTCTTCTTCTACGCCAAACTGCTCGGCCTCACTACGGGGTTTTCGCCTGGTGCCGATCGATGGCTTTCGTTCCTGCCCCTCCACGACTACGCTCTCTGGATCTCGCGACGACCATACTGGTTCTTCAACCATGTGGCCTTTGATCAGCTTGTGACCCCACAAACCCGTTACCTGACGGAGGCTGAAGTTCGCCAGTTTCTGGCAGATCCGCAGGTAGAACCAGACAGCATCTATGTCATAAAGAGGAACGGCAACTCCTGGAAATTTGGCGGGCGCCGAGTAGAAACACCAAGGGCATGAGTCGCCTCCCTGACCTTTCGATTCTCGTTCCCTGTTACAACGAAGAGGGGAATCTCGGGAGTCTTGTGTCCCGCCTCGACGAAACGATGAGACTCAACGGCATCGCCATCGAGATTGTGCTCGTTGATGACTGCAGCCGGGATTCGACGCGCAAGACTATTGCGCGCCTGGCAAGCGACCACCGGTTTGTTGTCGGTGTGTTCCATGAAGTGAACCAGGGGATACACGGAGGCTGGCGGAGCGGACTTGCCGCCGCACACGCCCCCGTGGTCGCCATCATGGATGCCGACTTGCAGTACGCCCCCGAAGATCTTCCGCGGCTCTACCAGATTTGGAAACGAGAGAAGCCGGACGTCGTCCAAGGCTGGCGAATCGCACACAATTTCAGCGCCACTTATCGCTACATCCTGAGCCTGGGCTTCAGTTTCTTGATGAACCGCCTCCTCGGGACACGGCTGAACGACATCAAATCGGGATTCTTGTGCGCCTCTCGCGAGGTGTTCGCGCAGATGCTCGAAACGCGGTATCTGTACCGATTTCCGCAGCACTTCATCGTTATCAACGCGGTTGCCAAGGGCTATTCCGTTCGCCAGGAGCCAGTCCTTTTCTGGAACAGAGAGGCCGGTCAGTCGTTTATTACCTCTCCTCTTCGGTTCGCGCTCCGGTCTCTTCGGGATCTCCCCTATGCGTTCCTGGAGTTCCGACTCGGCCGTCGAGGGCCCGGCTAGATGTGCGGCATAGCCGGGGCCTACGGACCGGCGGACATCCGCGCGATGATCCGCACGCTGACCCACCGAGGACCTGATGATGAGGGGTTCTACGTGGACGGTCCACTCCAATTTGGTGCCCGTCGTCTCGCCATCATCGACTTGAACACGGGTCACCAGCCCCTTTCAACCGCCACCGGGTCCCATTGGATTACCTATAACGGAGAGCTTTTCAACTACCTGGAAGTCCGAAAGGAGTTGGAGCAACAGGGCTTCCGGTTCAACACCACCAGCGACACCGAGGTTGTGGTCACCGCATACCAGGCCTGGGGCGCTCGTTGCCTTGAGCGGTTCGTGGGGATGTTCGCATTCGCAATCTGGGATGGCCGGGAGATCTTTATCGCTCGCGACCGGCTAGGCGAGAAGCCGTTGTACTACTGGAGTATGGGCGGGAGGTTCCTGTTCGCCTCCGAGATAAAGGCGCTCCTCGTTGAGGTTGAACCGGAGCCGAGCCTTGACGACAGATTCGCGGTACTCGAGGCGTCACTTGAACCCGACACGTTGTTTCGCGGCATTCGTGCATTAGAGCCTGGGTGCTTTCTCACCTTCGATGGTTCCAGCGTCAAGGTCAGCCGGTACTGGAAGATTCCCGAAGAGTCGCACGATCGGCGGAGCCCGGGCGAGCTGGCCGAGGAACTGCGATCGCTCCTCACAGAAGCCGTCCGCTTGAGGCTACGGAGTGACGTTCCGGTCGGACTGTTTCTGTCGGGCGGTCTCGATTCTTCTCTCCTGGCGGCGATGGCTCGGCCAACGAAGACATTCTCGTGCCACCTCCCTTACGGCCCAGCCTACGACGAGCTGAGTTACGCACAGACAATGCGCGACGCGCTCGGCTGCGAGATGCATACGGTCACCGTGACGCCCGAAGACTTTCGCCGCGACTTTCCCGCCGTGATCTGGCACCTGGAACAGCCGATTGGAACCACATCGAGCATCGCTGAGTTCGCCCTGGCCAGACTGGCAAGCCAACACGTAAAGGTCGCGATTGGGGGGCAGGGGTCCGATGAGGCCTTCGGAGGGTACGTGAGATACGCCCTGTTAGCCGAGGAGGAGCGACTGGGTCAATCGTCGCTCTTTCGCGAATACCACCCGCTCGCGCGGATTCTCTGGGGTTCGGACGTCTTTGGTCCGCCCGCTGATCGGTACTTCAGCCTCATCCGCCGGGGCATCGGGTCGACGGCTGCTCTAGAGGAGGTTCGAAATATCTTCGGACGGAGCGGCTCCCTCGTGGACAAGATGGGGGCTACCGACTTTCGGATGACGTTCCCGTCGTTGATTACGATGAACGATCGGGCGTCGGCCGCTTTTGGTGTGGAGAACCGTACCCCGTTTCTCGACCACCGCGTGGTGGAGTTCGCTTTTCGGCTTCCCCAGGCCCTCAAAATCCAGGGCAGTCAAACAAAGATTCTTCTGCGTCAGGCCGCCCGAGGCCTGGTCCCTGACTCAATTATTGATTGCCGCGAAAAGCGGGGTCTTGGAGTTCCCGTAGGCCGTTGGCTGGCGAACGAACTGAAGGACTGGGCCGATGACCTGACGCAGTCACTGCGGAGACGAGGAATCCGCCTTGATCCCGCACAAGACCGGGGAGAATTTGACCGGACTTTGTTTACTCAGGTCAGTCTGGAGTTGTGGTTCCAAACCTTCATAGATGGGCGAGGGCGCGGGCCCATCCAGTAGTCTCTTCTTTCCCGGCCCCCCGGAGTAGGGCCAGCGTTCCTCTGGGCGAACCCCGCGTAGGCGTCATGGCCCGCTTCGCCTCATCGTCCCCGATCGCCCCGGGTGATGGTGGTCGCGGCGAGGTGGGCCTTGGGATGGCCACCGGCCTACCAAACCGCGCGGTCGTACCGTCGCTTGATGTTGCGATCCTTGGTCACGAGGGAAAGATCCTGCAAGCGCGCCTCGGCAACGATGACCCGATCGAACGGGTCTCGGGTCCACGTTTCGGCGATAGCCATCTCGGCTACGGACGCCTGCGTCGCTGAAGAAAAGCCAAGGCCGATCCGCCTTCCTGCCGAGGCCGCCTTGAAGCCGGGTCGAGGAGCACGGTGGACATCTCGGCGCCAAAGGTTGCTCCGGGATGGTGACCTCTGGCACCATCCCGGGATGTACGCCCACCCATCCAAAGTCGTCCTGGCCCTCGTCCTGGCCCTCCTTGCGGCCTCCCGCGCGTCCGCTCAAGAAACTCTTCGCCCCCGCGTCGAGGCCTGGACCGCGGCCAACCAGAAGGCCATCGTGGGCGAGTTTCTGGATTTGCTTGCGATACCCAACGTGGCCGCGGACCGCGTGAACATCGATCGCAACGCCGTCTTCCTCAAGAGCATGCTCGAGAAAAGGGGCTTCAAAGCTGAACTTCTTCCCACCGACGGAAACCCGCTGGTTTTCGGGGAACGCCTGGTTCAAGGCGCCACCACGACCGTCCTCATCTATTGCCAGTTCGACGGCCAGCCCGTGAATCCCAAAGGCTGGGCCCAGGAGAATCCCTTCACTCCCGTCCTCCGCGCCGGCCGTCACGACGAGGGTGCGCGCGATATCGCGGACGCCCGCGGCCAGACCAGGTACGAAAACGATTGGCGCGTCTACGCGCGTTCTGCTTCGGATGCCAAAGGCCCCATCGTCGCTTTCATGGCCGCCCTCGACGCCCTGGCCGCCCACGGTCTCGCCCCTACGGTGAATCTGCGGGTCATCATGGATGGTGAGGAGGAAATCAGTTCGCCGAATCTCGTGCCCGCGATCGAGAAGTACCGCGAGAAACTCAAGGCCGACTTGATGCTCGTCTTCGACGGGCCCATGCACTTCACCGATCAACCGACCCTGGTCTTCGGCGCGCGCGGCATCCAGACCGCCCAGCTCACGGTCTTTGGCCCGAAGAGCGGCGTCCACAGCGGCAACTACGGCAATTGGATGCCGAACCCGGCGCTGCGCCTCGCTCACTTGCTCTCTTCTATGAAGGACGATCAAGGCAACATCCTGGTCGAGGGTTTCCACGACGACCTTGTGCCCATGACCAGGGAAGAGCGGGACCTCATCGCCGCGGTGCCCAACGAAGACACCCGCCTGCTGAAGGTCTTCGGTGTGGCGAAGCCCGAGCGCGACGACGTGTCCTTGCAGATGGCGTTCCAGAAGCCGACCCTCAACATCCGCGGCATGCAGAGCTCGTTCATCGGGAACGACGCGCGCACCATCATTCCCGACCGCGCGGTGGCCGAACTCGACATCCGTCTGGTCAAGGAAACAAACGGCGCTCGGATGCTCGAACGTCTGCGCGCCCACATCGTGAAGCACGGTTACCACATAGTCGACGCAGACCCGGATGACGCCACCCGCGCCCGCTACACCCACATCGCGAAGCTCACCTCGCCTCGCCGTGCCGCCACCGCCGCTTTCCGCACGTCGCCCCTTCTGCCCGAATCACGCCGCGTGATCACGGCTCTCGAAACCATTTGGGGCGAGCCGCCGGTGCGAATCCGCACCGCGGGCGGTACCGTGCCCATCTCCCAGTTCATCGAGGCGCTCGGCTTCCCGGCGATCCTGGTGCCGGTCGTTAACTTCGACAACAACCAGCATGAGGAGAACGAGAACCTCCGGCTCGGAAATCTCTTCCGCGGAGTCGTGACCTACGCTGGTGTCCTTCGCATGAGGTAGCAGCGGCGCGCCTCTGACCCTGCACTTTCAAGTCTTCCCGCACTCTGATCGTTGGAACGCGTCGCGAACTATTTGGATTCGTGGCCCCAGGGAGCGGGAGGCGGATCCACCGGTTTCGTGAGGTCGAACTCCACCCGGAACCGTCGGCCCGGTCGTGCGAGTTCATAGACGAATCGCTTCCCGGTTTCGACTTCCATCGCCCAGACGTTCGGAATCGAAACCGGGAGATTGAGCTTCGTGAAAAGGGCCTTCGTTTCGGGATCCGCGGGAAACTCCTGGCGCACCGCGGTTCCGGGCTTCGCGGTGAGACCGCCGTACATCGTGAGCGGATCCGGCGAACCGTCCTTGTGGCGGTGCTCGTGCTTCAGCGAAACCTCGCCATCCTTGCGGGTCAGCACCCAGGTACGCGACCGATCATCGCCTACGTGAAAGGGGAGTTCGAGCCGATCCTTCTCACAGCGGCGCAGGTGGAAGACGAGGGCTTTGCCCTCGAATGGGTCGGCCGCGGCCGGCGTGGGTTCGTTGGTGACGATCTTCCCCGCGAACGCCTTACCGCACAGTCCGGAGAGGCTCGCGAAAAAGCCGTCGGCCCCGCCATCCGCCGGGCTTTGGGCCTGGGTCCTTGAAGCCCCACCCAAGCTTCCGACCACGACGAGCAGTGCGACGGCTTTCTTCAGGTTATTCATAAGAACCCACATACCAGACCAGGTTCGGTGCGCGCAAGGTCGTGCTTTCGGGCAAGGTCAGACCAAAAGCGCGACGAGAGCAGGTCTGGCAGTTCAACCGTTGAATGCAGGCTGATCGTGAACGTCATCTGGCAGAGCCCGCCAAAGAAAGCGGCGGTTCAGGACTAGCAATGTTGCAGGACACGCCGGAGGCTCCTGCTAGCGTCCGCAGGTGTTTCGCTCCGCCCGACTGAAAGACGGTTGTTGCGTCCTGACCTTGGGGTTCCGGTTTTGCTTCTGGGCGTCTCCGGCTAACCCGCAGACCAGCGCAAACCTCGAGCGCGAACTCGAGAAGCACCGTCGCACGGGGTCGAAGTTATCCGAGTATCACCTCCTGGTGCGGCAGTAGGGGATGCTGCAACCCATCGACTCGCTCCGCACCGACGCCACCACTCCCATAGACATGTGGCTGCTTTTCGATGGGAGCTCCAGCGTGCGCGGGGAACGACACCGACTCCTTGCCGAGGCCGCCGCCGCGTTGCGGGCGGTTGGAATGTAGGGGCACCCCTTGTGGGTGCCCTTGTTGAATGTTGGGGGGCCGCGCCCTCGTGGGTACCCTGGCGACGCGCGGTTACAAGGGCGGCCACAAGGGCCGCCCCTACAGTCAAACCTGGTCGGCGTGTGCGGGGGATGAAATCCGCCCGCCGCCACAACCTCCGACGCGGTGCGGATACCTCGAGTTTTCTGGCCGACCACCAGGTGATCGATGTCCTGGCTCGCGTGGACGCCCTCGTGTATTCATTCACTTTCAGCGACGAACCTGGCGCCGACCCCGAACCTTTGCTGCGCGCGGCCACCGAGCTCACCGGAGGTCGTATGGTCCGCGAGAAGAACCCGAAGAAACTCGCCGAGGCCTTCGGTCTGGCCCTTGCCGAAGTGCGCGCCCGCTACCTGCTCAGCTATATCCCGGCGGCGGACACGCGACCGGTATGGCGGAAGCTCGAGGTCAGGGTCAAGGGCGAAGACCATGTCCGGGCCCGCCGCGGCTACGCCCGGTAGGTTCGTGGCCTAAGATCCCCGTCATGCGAGCCGCGGCGACGATCGAATCCCGGAGTTTGGCACTGCATACTGCGGTCGCAGGTCGCCTTCTGGCGGATCCAGGTCTATGGGATAGAGCCCGGCAGAGGCTCGCGTCATGGCGCGAAATGAATTCCAGGCACCCGCATTTTCTGAGCGCGTGGGACGGCCTTATGGATGCGCCGGTCGACCAGATCGCGGCGGCCATTGTTGACCCGGGCGACCGAGGACAACGGCTCCGCCGCGCCTCTCCTTTCGCGTTCGTCCTGGGGGCGGCCGAGCGCTGGAAAGTCTGGAGGGAGGCCCGCGCCGCTGAGTCGACCCCGGTCTCGCCGCTTTGAACCGGATTCAACTGGAACATGTCATCCGGGCGGCGGCCAGTATCGCGAACGACCGGGAGATTGTCGTTGTGGGCTCTCAGGCCATCCTTGGTCGCTATCCGGATGCGCCGCCTTCGCTTTGCATATCCGACGACGTAGACCTCTATCCCAGGAATCATCCGGACCGTTCAGAGGTGGTGGATGGCGCGATTGGAGAACTCTCCGCCTTTCACGAAACATTTGGCTACTATGCCCACGGTGTGGGCCCCGGGACCGCCATTCTGCCGGCCGGCTGGGAGGAGAGACTGATCCGCGTCGAGGGTCCGGGCACCGCAGGAGCCGTGGGCCTTTGTCTTGATCCCCACGACCTTGCAGTTTCGAAACTCCTGGCCGGGCGCGACAAGGATCTCGAGTACCTCCGCATAGCAGTTGGCGCTTCACTGTTGCAGCGTGATGCCTTGTTTCGCCTTGTTGAGACCACTCCGGTTGAGGCAGCGCGATATGACCTCGCGCGTGCCCGGATACACGGTCTGTTTGCGGCGGGTTAGGGTGGGCCGACAGATTCAGCCTCGGCCCGTGGCGGTTCGGGGACGTGTATCGTCAACCCAGATTTCTCGACAAATTCAAGGAGTTGAACAGTGCTTTCGATCCTCAAATTCCTCCGGGCTCTAACCGCGGCCGCCCTCGCCGGATCCTTATTGGCGGCCTCGCCGGTCGAGGCGCAGACCAAGCTCCTCCGCTTCCCGGCGATCCACGGGGATCGCGTCGTGTTTACCTACGCGGGCGATCTGTGGACCGCCTCGGCGAACGGCGGCACCGCCACGCGCCTGACCGCCCATCCAGGCATCGAAGTCTTTGCGCGCTTCTCGCCCGACGGCAAGTGGATCGCTTTCACCGGCCAGTACGACGGTGACGAACAGGTCTACGTCATGCCCGCGACCGGCGGGGAACCGAAGCAACTCACCTTCTACCCAGCACGTGGCCCGCTCTCGCCACGATGGGGTTACGACCAGCATGTCTACGGCTTCTCGCCGGACGGCAAGTCCGTCGTGTTCCGCTCGCACCGCGAGTCGTGGACGCTCGGCAAGACGAAGCTTTACACCGTGCCGATGACAGGAGGCCCGGCCGAGGCTTTGCCGATGCCGGAATCGGGCGCCGGCGACTACTCGCCCGACGGCACCAAGATCGTCTACTCGCCGCTCTATCGCGACTTCCGGCCGGAAAAACGCTACAGCGGCGGCATGGCCAACGACCTCTTCATCTTCGATCTCAAGACGAATGATGCGAAGCGGATCCTCGATCACGCCCGCTCCGATCGCGATCCCATGTGGATCGGCAGCACCATCTATTTCACGTCCGATCGCGACGGCACCTTTAACATCTACGCGTACGACGTACCGACCGCGAAAACCACGCAGGTCACCACCAGCAAAACGTGGGACGTGCGGTGGCCCGGATCCGACAAGACGGGCCGCATCGTCTATGAACTGGGCGGCGAGCTCCTGGTCCTCGACGTGAAATCGGGCAAGAGCACGACGCTCACCATCGAGGTTACCGATGATGGACTTTGGAAACGTCCCTCAAGCGTCTCCGCGGCCAATCAGCTGGAGGACGCCGAACTCTCGCCCAAGGGCGAGCGGGCGCTGTTCACCGCTCGCGGCGACATCTTCACCGCGCCCATTGAAAAAGGGGCCACGCGTAACCTCACCGCAACCTCCTCCGCTCACGACAAGTGGGCTCGCTGGTCGCCTGATGGTTCCCGGATCGCTTTCATCTCCGACCTGTCCGGTGAAGAGGAGTTGTACGTCATCGCCCAGGATGGGTCCGGCAAGCCCGAGCGTCTGACCAGCGGCGGCCAGGCCATGCGCTATGCGCCCGAGTGGTCGGCGGACGGGAAGCGGATCGCTTTCTCGGACAAGGACGGCCGCATCCACGTTTATTCCTTCGACGACAAGTCCCTCAAGCAGATCTACGACGCCGCCCGCGATCAGGTGAGCGACTACGTCTGGTCGCCCAGCGGTCATTTCCTTGCCTTCAGCTCGAACAACCCGAACAATGTGAGAAGCATCCACATTTGGAGTGAATCCGGCGGCCCGAACGGGCAGCTGCGTCAGGTCACGGATGAGCAGTTCAACGCCCAGAATCCCGTGTGGGACCCGGACGGAAACTTCCTCTACTTCCTGAGCGACCGGCAGTTCGCGCCGCAGATTTCTTCCTTCGAGTTCAACTACGCGACCAATCGGACCACGGGCATCTTCGCCATGGCGCTACGCAAGGACGTGAAGCATCCCTTCCCGCCGGAGAGCGATGAGGTGGCGGTGGCCCCGCCCACGCCGTCGCCCTCGCCTTCCCCTTCCCCGGCTGCGGTTCCCCCGGCGCCACAAAAGAACGATCTCACCATCGAGTTCGATGGCCTCGCTCAGCGCGTGGCACGCGTTCCCTTGGAAGCCGACAACTACAACGGCCTCGCCGCCAAGAAGGGCCACCTGCTCTACACCCACGGCTCGGCCTTCTTCTATGGCCGCCAGGGCGACCGCAAGACCTCGCTCCGCCTCTACTCGATCAAGGACCGCAAAGAGACCGTGCTTGCCGACGACATTCAGGGGTATGTCCTCTCCCGTGATGGATCCAAGGTGATGGTCCGTACCGGTCAAACCTGGAGCCTCTTCGATGCCACAACCACCGGCGCCGCGGCCAAGAAGGCGGTCTCGACCGCGGGCCTCATGGTCGATCGCGTTCCCGAACAGGAGTGGAACCAGATCTTCAATGAAGTGTGGCGCCGGTACCGCGACTGGTTCTACGTCGAGAACATGCACGGCTTCGACTGGGAGGCACTTCGCAAGCAGTACGCGGCGTGGCTCCCCTACGTCGCCCATCGGTCCGACCTCAACTACGTGATCAGCGAAATGATCTCGGAGTTGACCGTGCAGCACGCTTACGTCGAAGGCGGCGACTTCCAGAATCCGCCCCGTCCTCGCGTGGCCCTGCCCGGGGCCCTCTTCGCCCTCGACAAGGTCGCGGGGAAGTTCAGGATCGCCAAGATATTCGAAGGCCAGAACGAGGAGGACATCTACCGATCGCCCCTCACCGAGATCGGTGTCGACGCGAAGGTGGGCGACTACGTCCTCGCCATCGAGGGCGTCGAACTGCGCGCCGATCAGGATCCGTACTTGCACCTGCGCGGCAAGGCCGATCGCCCGGTGGCGCTCACCCTCAATTCAAAGCCGACGATGGACGGCTCGCGGGTTGTGACCTATAACCCCATCAGCAGCGAATCCGACCTTAACTACCTCGATTGGGTGAGCGGCAACCGGAAGCGCGTGGCCCAGATGACGAACGGCAAGGTCGGATACCTGCACATCCCCGACATGGGTGGCCCCGGCATACGCGAGTTCATCAAGTGGTACTACGGCCAGATCCGCAAGGAAGGTCTCGTCGTCGATGTTCGCGCCAATGGCGGGGGCAATGTCTCACGAATGATCATTGAGCGGCTGCGCCGTAAATTGCTGGCGGTCAATTTCGGCCGCACCGACGACATCGCCGATTCCTACCCGGACGGCGTCTTCATCGGCCCCATGGCCGCCATACTCGACGAACGGTCGTCGTCCGACGGCGACATTTTTCCGGCCATGTTCAAGCAGGCCGGTCTCGGCCCGCTCATCGGCCGCCGCTCCTGGGGCGGCGTCGTCGGTATCTCCGGACGGGGTCCGCTGATTGACGGTGGCGCCATCTCCGTGCCGGAGTCCGGCATGGCGAACACGAAGGGGGAGTGGATCATCGAAGGCCATGGCGTCGATCCCGACATCGACGTGATCAACGACGTCAAGGCCACGATCGAGGGCAAGGACCAACAACTCGAACGCGCGGTCGCTGAAGTCATGAAGAAGATCGACGCCGGCGGAGCGAAGTATCCGAAGAAGCCCGCAGGGCCGGTGAAGGTGGAAAAGAAGTAAGGGCGGCCGGAGGGAACACCCTCCAGGTCGGCACATCCGCCGAGGCCCGCGCGAAGTTCGTGTTGGCGGAGAAGCAGCTACCCAAGGGCGCCGTGCCTTTCCCCATTCGCTTCGGAATGACCTTCAGCTACCTCTACGAGGGGAATACCGGCAGCGCGATCCAGTCGCTCCAGACCTACCTGGAGGAGTACAAGGCCGGAGGTCTGACCCAGCAGTTCCCCGAGGTTTTCATCTGGAACGCCATCGCCCGAGTCAACCTCGAGGCAGGCCGCTACGAGGCCGCCCTTGCTGCCTACAAGAAAGGGTACGAAAGTTTTCCCGGCAGCAGTCTTCCCGAGGGCGAAAAGCAGCCGTGGCTCGGCCGGCTCCACCACGGAACCGCCCGCACCCACGCGAAGATGGGCCGTCACAAAGAGGCCCTGGAGGGCGTCGAGCAGGTGCGACAGATGATTCTGACCGGCGGAGAGATCGCCCGTCAATACTGGCCCGTCTATCACTATCTCGCGGGCTACTTGAAGTTGGAAACCGGAGATGGAAACGCGGCCCTCGAGCACCTGCTCCAGGCGAGTGCCACCGATCCGTTCCACATCCTCATGCTTGGCCGGGCCTATGAAAAGGTAGGGCGCAAGACCGAGGCGAAAGCGGCCTATGAACGCGTGGTCGCCTCCCAGCTTCTGGGAATCGAGCGCGCCCTTGCCTTCCCGGAGGCGAAGCGCAAAGCCCAATCGCTTTGAGTAGGTGCGGTGCCCCCCCAGCTTGGGCTACGATTCTCCGGGCCGTCCACTCCGGGCGGCACCATCTTCCAGAAGGACATACACATGACTACACAGGAAATTGCGAATCAACTCGTGGCGCTTTGCCGCGTGGGTAAAAACATCGAGGCCGTGAACACGCTTTTGAGCGACGATGCTGTGAGCGTCGAGGCCACCGGGGATGAAGCCATGCCGGCGGTGATGACCGGCCGGGAGGCTATCCTCGGCAAGAACGAATGGTGGGTCAAGAACCATAAGGTTCACTCCGCGAAAGTCAAAGGCCCCTATCCCAACGGTGATCGCTTCGCGGTTGTCTACGATTATGAGGTAACGCCCGCGGTCGGGCCGATGGCGGGGAAGCGGATGCGCATGGAAGAGATCGCCGTCTACACCGTGGCCGACGGGAAAGTCAGTCGCGAAGAGTTCTTCTACGACATGAGCGGGGCCAGCATGGACGGCGAGGCCGCCAAACCCGCGAAGAAGAAAGCCAAAGCGAAGGCGAAGGCGAAGGCGAAGGCGAAGAAGCCCGTCGCCAAAACCCAAACAAAGGCGAAGGCGGCTCCGAAAGCCAAGGCCAAAGCGGTAGCCAATCCCAAAGCCAAGGCCAAGGCCGCGAAACCCAAAGCCAAGGGCCGCAAGCGCTAACTAAGCGCGACCGAGCCTCCACCCAATAGCCGGTCACGGCCTGGGGCCAATGAAGCGATCTCTGAACGGCGGGATGGCTTCGTCGGATCTCGTTTGAAGCCTCCTCGCCATGACGGGCAAAGGGCCTGAAATGGGGCTTTCGCCGGGTGTTTCTTATAGGAGCAGGACTCAACGGGGTTAGAGAGCGGACCTGCGCCACTCCTTACTTGGCGACCGAGGTCACCTGAGCGGAGTCTGGACCTTCGCCCGAAGCATTCGACGCGGAGACGACGTAGTAATACCGGACCCCTGAGGTGAGCCCGATGTTGGTGAAGGTCGTCGCTGTGACATTTGTGGCGACCGTGGTGTAGGGGCCTCCCGTGGTTGTGCTGCGCTTGACCCTGTATTTGGTCGCCCCGGCCGAGGCGGTCCAGGCAAGGGTGATCTTCCTCTTGGCTGCGGTGGCGGTCACGCTCGTAGGCGCCAGGGGGACCGCCGGTGCCTGAGGTGTCGACGAGGCCTGGGGTGAGTGGGGACTCTCGCCGGCCGGGTTCACTGCCGAGACGACGTAAAAATACGTCGTCCCGTTGGTTAGCGGCGAGTCGACGAAAGCGGTTCCGCTCAGGCCAGACGCGCGCGTCACATAGGGTCCCCCACTTGTGGTCGATCGAAGCACCTTGTAGGTGACGGCACCGGCCGAGCTGCTCCACGAGAGGGAGACCTGCGCATTCCCTCCCGTAGCACTCACGATAGCCGGTGGCGGGGGCGGCGACGTCGGTGCGGTCGGCCACGTATCCGTGACCGCCTGCGCCCAGTCGGATGCCGTTCGGAAACCCGGGTCCTGCTCGGCATGCAGAAACCGGCCCGAGTAGTTGGCGGCGGCGGTGGAGCACACGGAGGACGGACTGACACCGTTGATCAAGCGACCCTGTGTGTTGTCGGTCGCGTTCAGCGTGCACGCGCCCACGCCGGTCGTCTCGATGCCCCAGGTGGGGTGATACCCCAGCATGTTCGTCTTGAGTTCGAGAGTTTTGTCACCGGTCGAAGGCACGACGTCGCGGCCGTGAGACAGATAAACCTCCGCCGCGCTACAGGTGTCCGCCGCCATTCCGTGCCACTGGAGCGCCCACCAGTCGGACGCACCATAGAAGGCCATCAATTCTTCATTGGTGGCATGAAACATGTTGTCCACGTTGTGGGCCGCATCCGCCGGTCCGTAGGAGCTCTGACACGCGCTCGACCCGCTGTTCGCGGAACGGTGAGCGCCTGCCATCAGGTAACTCCGGGAGTCGGTGTCCCGGAAAATGCCGATCGCCTGGTTCTCCGTCGTGCTGTCGGAAATCGGATGGGGTGCTTGATGGCTCACTTCCCGCACGGCGGCGCCGTAAACCATGAAAGTGCCCCACCCGCGGTCGACGCGGCCATTGCTGTCGCCGTCGAGGACTTCCATAAGGAGGCAGTAAGGACGGCCATTCCCGGTGTCGGTGAAGGCTCGAACCTCCACAATTCCCGCGAGGCTGCTCGGCATTGAAATGGAGCAGGAGCCCGTCAACATCTGTTGGACCACGGCCCGCCAATCGGCCCGCTCGATGGAGTTTGGGGCCACGTAACCATTGGAGCCGCTCGCCGGCATCTGATTCCGGATACAGGTCGCGAGCGCGTCCAGTGTGGTTGCGGAGGAGCATGTCAGGTTGGCGCTTTCCCCTGATGCCGGGAACATCAGGACGGTGAAGGCGGCGGCTACCATCGGGTGTGCGCGCATTGAGTCTCCTTAATGATGTCTGTCGGCGACTATACCCCTGTTCGCGCGAGATCGTGGTTCGCCGCCTCGGGCCGCGTTCGTCCGTCCGTCGACCGGCGACTTATGCTGACGGACAAAGGCGCTTACCAGTAGAGGGCGGGCACCCTGGAGATTGTGCCTCTCGGGAGGGAGAGACCGAGACGTTCCGCGAGGACATCGACGAGTTCCACAGGCAATTGCAGGTCCTGCTTCACCGCGATGGTACGCTTAACCTCTCGCCTGCGCCGACTCCACCGCCGTCGCGATGCCGCGCTCACTCAGGAGCGAGTCCGGAGGTCACAATGCCCTGAGTCTGACCCTAAAAGCATCACCGATCCAGTACATTTCCAGGAGCATTTGACCACTGGACAGGATGGAGTCATCCTTTCACCTCATGGAAACACTGGTCGGCACGTTTCGCTCCTTCTTGCCTGCTCGATACTGGCAAGACCTGCGCCACGGCGCGATCATTTCGATCTTCCTGACTCTCGCCTCGGGCGCGTACATCGGATTGAAGGGATTGGTCGCGTACGCGACACAGGCTGCCGACCAAGCGGTAAAGCTTGCCCTGCAGGTTGGCGCGGGCGGGGCGGTTGGGGGAGGGGACCAAAATGCCCAGTTGGTAGCGGCCATGCAGAGCCCGATCCTCGCCGCTCTGGCCTTCTTCCTGTTCACGCCCACGGGCTGGCTCGCTGACTATCTGGTGATCTCCGCGGTGTTTCGGGGCATCACTCTGGCGGTGGACAACCCTTGGGGTGACCCGATCCTGGAGGGCGTCGATCATCTCGTCCGCGACAAGAGCGCCGAACTCAAAGCAAAGAAGGAGGCCGAGGCGCGGGAATTGGCCGAAGGCGCCGAAGTGCCGGACAAAGTGCTCGAGTGTCGCAAGTTCGCCGGGAAGGACGCGGATTACGTGGTGGTGGCCAGTCGGCGCAAGGCAGGGTGGACCGTCGCTGCAACCGTCATCGCGGACTCCGTCAGGCTTCGTGTCGGCGAGGTTCGCGAGATCGCCATCGAGGGGAAACTACGTACCTGCTACCCGCTGAAGATCATCCGCGACCTCCAGGTAGACCGAAGGATCGTTCACTATCAATGGCCGAAGGACATGCCGCCGATCCCGGGCCTCGATACCGACTCCGGGGTGTGGAGCCCGCCGAAGCCTCAGGACACCGAGGCCTGAGAGAGCCCTGCTCGTGTCGGGTCATACCGTGCGCCAGCACGCACAAGGAGCCAGCGCGATCGAGCGACACCACCGCGCCGGCACTGAAGACGCTGTGCTGGCGTTTCGATCACCGACTGTCGAGCACCCTGGGCCTGGGCGGCTGGCCTCAGGACACTGAAACCACGTTCCCGCGCCACTCTCCCGAGGGTCTCTTGAACATGCGTGATTCACGCCTTCTCCCTGCTCTGCTGTTCGTTGCCACCGCCGCTTTCGCCCATGCCCAGCCCGGCCGCGGAGCGCTCCCTGGTCAAGGCCCGGCCCCGACGCCCGCCGCCGAGGCTCCTGCTCGCAACCCCGACGCCCGCCCCGCGGCACCCGCCGTCAATAACTACAAGCAGACCCAGCACACCGGGAAGTTTGGTGGGAAGACGGTGGCCTAAACCGCCACCGCGGGGACGATGGTTCTGAAGAGTGCCGCGGGAAAACCGCGCGCGAACGTCTTCTTTGTTGCGTACACGAAGGACGGCGTTCCTGCCGGCTCGCGTCCCATCGCCTTCGCTTACAACGGTGGCCCCGGCTCGGCCTCGGTCTTCGTGCACATGGGCCTCTTTGGGCCGAAGCGCGTGCAGATGGGCGACGACGGTTTCCAGCCCGCGCCGCCCTATGAACTCGTTGACAACGAAGCGGTCACATGATGTACAGCCGCCCCAACATTCTCAAGGCCCTGAATGCCGACCTGGTGGCATTCGTCAAGCAGACCCAGGGCGTGAAGTAAACCGCCTCGGCCCCGCGCGTGGGGGCGAAGACCCCGCCCTGCGCCAGGCGGGTCGCGTTTGTGGAACTATTTTCCGGGAGCGGCTGCGGCAAGAGCCTCCATCCAGGCCGTGACCTCTCGATGGAGGAGGTCGAGGGGCAGGGCGCCGTTGCCGAGGACCGCCTCGTGGAACGCCTTGAGGTCGAACTTCGGCCCGAGCCTCTCCTCGGCTCGCTTGCGCAGGTCGAGGATCTTGATCATCCCGAACGTGTACGCGAGGCCCTGACCCGCCTCGGTGATGTGACGGTCCACCTCGGCGGTGGACGGACCGATCTTGAAGCCTGTGTTCTCGGCCATGTAGGCGATGGACTGTGCGCGTGTCCATCCGAGCGCGTGAACGCCGCTGTCGACGACGAGCCGGACCGCGCGCCAGATCTCGTAGGTCAGGCGGCCGAAGTCGTTGTAGGGATCCTGGAAGAACCCGACCTCGCGGCCGAGGCGTTCGGCGTAGAGGCCCCAGCCTTCGACAAAGACGGTGATGCCGAGTTTGCGCCGGAAGTCGGAGAGTGCGGCGTTCTCCCGCGCTCGCATGATCTGAAGATGATGCCCGGGCACGCCCTCGTGAAAGGCCAGCGATTCGGCCACGTAAAGCGGCCGCGCCCGAATGTCGGAGGTGTTGACATTGACGAAGCCGGCGCGGGTACCCTCCGGGTCGCCCGAATCGTAGTAGCCGGCCGACTGGCGGACGGCGATCCGTTCGGGCATGGGCCGGATTCCATAAGGCGTGCGCGGCAGAAGCGAGAAGATCCTCGGCAGCGCCCCATCCATCCGCTTGGCCGCGAGCGCCACCGCCTGGAGATACTTCTCCTCGCTGTCCACGGTGAACCGCGGGTCGTCCTGGAGGAACCTGATGAATTCGGCGAAGGTTCCCGTGAACCCTGTGCGCTTGATCACCTGCTCCATCTCGCCGCGGATCCGCGCGACCTCGCGCTTACCGGTTTCGTGAACCTCCCGGGGCGACAGCGGGAGCGTGGTGTGCATCAGGATGCGATGGCGGTAGAAAGCTTCGCCGTCCCGCAAGGCCGAGAGCCCGAGGGTAGTGCGCGCGCCGGGCAGATACTCGGCGCGCAGGAAGGCGAGGAAGTCCTTGAGTCCCGGCATCACGGAGTCGCGAATCGCCGCCGTGCCATCGCTCAGTAGTCGTTCGCGATCGGCGGCGGGAAAGGCCTTGGGCACGTTGATCAAAGGTCGATAAAGCAGGCTGTCCTTCACGTCCTCGACGATGAGTGCCGCCACCGGCTCGTCGTAACCGCCGAGCACGTCCTTCGGAACCGTGCGGCCGGAGTTGAGGCCCGCGCGGAGCAGGGCGATGTTCTGCGCGGCGTGCTCGCGGAACGACTGGAGCTTGGCGATGTACTCGTCGAAATCCGCGACCTTGTCGAAGTTGTATTTGTCCGGCAGGGCGGAGATCTCGAAATGGAACCCCTCGCGCGAACCGAGCGGCACTTCGAAAGCGCGGAAGCGCAACTCGGCCTGCCGGTCGCGCAGCTGGCGGGAGACGATCTCGGCGTCGGTCTGCAGGGCGCTCCCGAGGGTCGCGCGGTCAATGGCTTTCAGCCGGTCGTCGAAACCGGCCAGGGTCCTCGCCTCCTCCGCGTATCGCCGCTCGGAGACATCTTCAAGTCGCTTCGAGTATCGCGGATCGACGCCCTCGGGTCGGGCCAGAGCGTAGCCGGCCTGGCGTTGCTTCCCTATGTCCACGATGAGCTTCGCGAGAGCTTCTTCCCCCGGGTTCTGGGCGAGGACGGGCGACGACCCGATGGCCAGGAGGAGCAGGACGAGCGCCGGTCGGGGGTGCTGGATCATTGGTTGAGCCTACCAATGGCGTGTTCTCGGGAATCAAGTCGATCCAGCAGAGCAACGAGCCGGGCCACTCTTGATCCTGATTGCCGCCCAATGGATTGAAGCCGAGCGCTTCGACCAACTGAGATTTTGACGACCGCTCAGTCTCTCGCAGTACGCTGGGGCTCGGACTGATCATGCGTGAACTTTTTCTCGGGCTTCTTGTGCTGTTCTTAATCGGCGTTCTGTTTTGGGTTTTCTCCGGTGGGCGCGTCGAGAACTTTCTCGATCCCATGAAGCCTTTCTTCGAAGGCGCTCTTGAACCCCTGCCTACGCGGTCTGGAGCCGTCCCGCCTATAACCGCGGCTACACCACACGTTCCGGGCCGTTTCACCGTGGTGTCGTTCAA
>CAZFQH010000005.1:0-20993 GCA_964520805.1 uncultured Acidobacteriota bacterium
CCCCCCGGTCGTTCCACTCCGCCCAGCCGAGCGGGAAGTTGCCAACCTGATACCCCCCTTGACCCAGGTCCCAAGGCTCGGCGATGAGCTTCACCTGGTTCAGGGTCGGGTCCTGCAGGATGGCGTCGAAGAAGCCGCCGAGGTTTTCGACTTTGCCCGACTCGCGGGCGAGTGCAGAGGCGAGGTCGAAGCGGAAGCCGTCGACGTGCATGTCCTCGACCCAGTAGCGCAGAGAGTCCATGACCAGTTGCAGACTCCGCGGGTGTTCGAGGTTTACGGTATTGCCACATCCCGTGTAGTCCTTGTAGTACCGCCGATTCTCAGGATCGAGGATGTAGTAGGAGGAGTTGTCTATGCCGCGTAGTGAAACGGTCGGCCCGAGTTGATTGCCTTCGCAGGTGTGGTTGTACACCACGTCGAGGATCACTTCGATGCCCGCTTTGTGCAGGGTCTTCACCATGGTCTTGAATTCATTGACCTTGCCGGAGGCGCGATAGCGGGTTTCCGGGGAGAAGTATCCGAGGGTGTTGTAGCCCCAGTAGTTGTGCAGGCCCTGGCTTGCGAGGGCCCGGTCGTTCATGAAGCTGTGCACCGGCAGGAGTTCGATCGTGGTGACACCCAGCCGCTTCAGGTAGTCGATGACCGGTGTGGAGCCTAGTGCCGCACTGGTTCCTCGGAGGTGCTCGGGCACCTCGGGATGGGTCATGGTGAAACCGCGAAGATGGAGCTCGTAAATGACCATGTCCGGCCACGGCACCGACGGCCGTTGGTCGTCGCCCCAGGTGAACGCGGGCTCCAAAACGCGGCCTTTGGGAATCAGCGGCGCGCTGTCCCGCCGGTCGAGGGAGAGGTCCTCACGTTTGTTGCCGATGGTGTACCCGTAAAGAGCGTCTCCCCATCGCAGGGGTCCAACCAGATCCTTAGCGTAGGGGTCCACCAGGAGCTTGTGGGGGTTGAAACGATGGCCATCCTCCGGCTTGTAGGGGCCGTGAACCCGGTAGCCGTAGACGAGGCCGGGGCGGGCTTCCGGGAGGTAGCAGTGCCAGACATGGTCGGTGCGTTCGCGCAGCTCAATGCGCTGACCCTCGCGTCGGCCGCTCGGATTGAAAAGACACAGTTCGACTCTCTCCGCGTGTTCCGAAAAAAGGGCGAAGTTGACGCCCTGACCATCCCACGTGGCGCCGCGTGGGTACGGCCGTCCAGGCCAGACCGCGGTCATTCGATCGTTGGTTTTCATGGCGGGCTTCGTGGGAGTTTCGTAGGGAATTCAGGGCGCGAAAGCCGCGGACGGATCAGGGATCTGCATCTACGATATCGCCCCTGCCGCCTTTGATCGAGCGCCCCCGAATCCGGCGGTCCCGGACGCCTCTGGTGGCGCACTCGCGGAGACCGCGCGGAGTGCTCTATCCATCCGCCTAACCGGATGAACGGCTGGAATAATAGACTCGCGTACGTCATGAAACATGCGACCACCCTCGAAGAACTGTGCGCCCAGCGGATCGCCATCATCGATGGGGCCATGGGAACCATGCTGCAACGCGAGAACCTCACCGAAGAGGACTTCCGGGGGGTTCGGTTCAAGGATGCCACGAAGCTCTTCAAGGGCAACAGCGACCTCCTCGTCCTTACCCGGCCGGACATCGTGGAGAAGATCCACCGCGCCTATCTCGATGCCGGGGCGGACCTGATCGAAACAAACACCTTCTCCGCCCAGGCCATTTCCCAGGCCGACTACGGGCTGGAGGCGCTCAGCTACGAACTCAACGTTGAAGGGGCCAAGAGGGTTCGGGCCGCGATCGATTCCTACTACCTGGACGGTGGGGTTGGACCGAAGTTCGTGGCGGGCTGCATCGGACCGATGAACCGGACCACCTCGATGTCGCGCGAGGTCGACAATCCCGGCGCCCGCGATGTCACCTTCAACGATGTGAAGCTCGCCTATCGCGATCAGGTGCGAGGTCTTCTCGATGGCGGGTCGGATCTTTTGCTCGTCGAAACCGTGTTCGATACGCTCAACGCCAAGGGGGCGCTCTTCGCCATCGAGGAGGTGTTCGAGGAACGCGGCGCCCGCGTTCCGGTTCTGCTGTCGGTGACGATCACCGATCAGAGTGGGCGCACTTTGTCCGGCCAGACCATCGAGGCTTTCTGGAACTCGGTCTCGCACTTTCCGCTCTTCTCGGTGGGCATCAACTGCGCGCTCGGGGCCACCCAGATGCGGCCTTTCATGGAGGAGCTGGCCCGAATCGCCTGGGTGCGGACGAGCTGCTACCCGAACGCGGGCCTTCCGAACGCGTTCGGAGGCTTCGATGAGACGCCGGAATCCATGGCCGTGGCCCTCACCGACTTCGTGCGCGGCGGCTGGCTGAACATCGTGGGTGGCTGCTGCGGAACCACGCCCGAGCACATTCAGGCCTTGCGGAAGCTGAGTGAGGGTGTCGTCCCCCGAGTGCCGCCCGCGAAGACGCCGCTGCTGCGCCTCTCCGGGCTGGAGGCGGTGACCGTCCGCCCCGAATCGAACTTCGTCAATGTGGGCGAGCGAACGAACGTGACCGGTTCGCCCAAGTTTGCCAAACTGGTCCTTGAAGGGAAGCTCGACGAAGGAGTGCGCATCGCCCGGCAGCAGGCCGAGAGCGGAGCGCAGATCATCGACGTCAACTTCGATGAAGGCATGCTCGATTCCGAAGGGACCATGCGGGACTTCCTGAACCTTCTGGCCAGCGAGCCGGATGTGGCGCGGGTGCCCATCATGATCGACTCCTCAAAGTGGTCGGTCATTGAAGCCGGACTGCAATGCCTTCAGGGCAAGGGAGTGGTGAACTCTATCTCCCTTAAGGAAGGCGAAGAGAGCTTCCTCAAGCAGGCGAGGCTCGTGCGCCGTTACGGGGCCGCGGTCATCGTCATGGCTTTTGACGAACAGGGACAGGCCGATAATACGGAGCGCCGGGTGGCGATCGCCGAACGTGCGTACCGCATCCTGACCGAGGAAATCGGATTCCCGCCTGAGGACATCATTTTCGATCCCAACGTGCTCACCGTGGGTACCGGCATCGAGGAGCACGCCAACTACGTGGTCTCCTTCATCGAAGCGACCCGTCTGATCAAGGAGCGCTGCCCCCACGCCAAAGTGAGCGGGGGAATCAGCAACGTCTCCTTCGCCTTCCGTGGCCAGAACGCGGTGCGCGAGGCGATGCACACCGCCTTCCTGTATCACGCGGTGAAGGCGGGCCTCGATATGGGAATCGTCAACGCCGGACAGCTCGGCGTCTACGAGGAGATCGAACGCGAACTGCGGGACCTGGTGGAAGACGTTCTTCTGAACCGCCGGCCCGACTCGACGGAACGGCTGCTGAACTTCGCTTCGAACATGAGTGCGGGCGGCGAGGCCAAGAAGATCGCGGCGCAGACCTGGAGGAGCCTGCCTCTTGAGGGGCGCCTTCAGCACGCTCTGGTCGCGGGTAACGCCGATCACATCGAAGCCGACGTGGCCGAAGCGCTCACGAAGTACGTCAAGCCGTTGCGGGTCATCGAGGGCCCGCTCATGGACGCGATGAGTGTGGTCGGCGACCTCTTCGGGTCCGGCAAGATGTTCTTGCCCCAGGTCGTGAAGAGCGCGCGCGTGATGAAGAAGGCGGTGGCCTTCCTCCAGCCCTATCTCGAGGCCGAGAAGGCCACGAGTTCGGCCGCAGGAAAAGTTCTGCTCGCGACCGTCAAAGGGGACGTCCACGACATCGGCAAGAACATCGTGGGGGTGGTTCTCGCCTGCAACGGCTACGAGATCATCGATCTGGGCGTGATGGTCCAGTGCGACGAGATCCTGCGGATCGCCCGCGAGAAGAACGTCGATATTGTGGGCCTCTCCGGCCTCATTACGCCGTCCCTGGATGAGATGGTCTATGTGGCTTCCGAGATGAAGCGGCTCAAGTTCACGATTCCTCTGTTGATCGGGGGAGCCACGACCTCGAAGGCTCACACTGCGGTCAAGATCGCGCCCGCCTTCGATCACCCGGTGGTCCACGTCCTTGACGCCTCGCGCGCCGTGGGCGTGCTCACGAATCTCAAGTCGGAGGCCCGCCCCGCCTTCGTAAAGGAGCTGCTCCAGGACCAGGAGCGCCTGCGCGCGGACTACGCGAAGAAGCTGTCGCAGAGAGTTCTGGTGCCGCTTTCCGGGGCGCGCGCTAAAAAACTCGAAACGGATTGGAAGACCTACGTTCCGCCGGTTCCCTCCTTCATCGGTGTGAAACACCAGGATGTTCCGGTGGCCGATCTGGCGCCCCTTATCGACTGGTCGCCCTTCTTTGCGGCGTGGGAACTGGTGGGGACCTACCCGAAGATCTTCGAACATCCCAAGTGGGGGGAAAAGGCGAAGGAGGTTTTCGCGGACGGACAGGCCATGCTCCACGCGATGTCGGCTCCCGGGGCGCTGCGGGTCCAGGCGAGTCTGGGGCTGTTCAAGGCGGCGTCCACCCATCATGACGACATCGAAGTGCAGACCACGGACGGAACCGTGGAACTGCACACTCTGAGGCAGCAGTCCAAGAAGTCGGTTGACGAGCCCTATGTGGCTCTGTCCGATCTGATCGCGCCGATCGAAACCGGTGTGGCCGATTCCATTGGCGCGTTCGCGGTGGCGGTCACCGCGGGCCTCGACGAGATGGTGGCGCGTTTCGAGAAGGACCACGACGACTATCACTCGATCCTCGCCAAGACGCTGGCCGACCGCCTGGCCGAGGCGGCGGCCGAATGGGTCCACCGGGAGGCCCGACGCTTGTGGGGGATTGATGCCGACCTGAAGATCGAAGACCTGGTTCGCGAGCGATACCAGGGCATCCGTCCGGCTCCCGGATATCCAGCACAGCCGGATCACTCGGAGAAGTCGACCCTCCTCGACCTGCTGGGCGGAACCGCCAAAACCGGTATCACGCTGACCTCCAGCTTTGCCATGTTCCCGGGCAGTGCGGTCTCCGGACTTATCTTCTCCCACCCTCAATCCCGGTACTTCACCGTGGGGCCGATCGGGGACGACCAGGCCGACGACTACGCCCGCCGGAAGGGCGTGGCCGTGAAGGATCTCGCGCGCGTCCTGGGCTCCGCCCTGGCGTGACGGCGAGGTGACGAAGCCGCGGCAAACCCGTGACCGCAGCGGTCTGCGGGATTGCCCGGTCCCCCAGGGCTTCGCCTGACGAAGAGCCCGCAGAAACGGCCTCCCGTACTAGCGCTCAAGAAACTATATAAAGGGTTTCGGCAGCCGGAAAAAATCTCGGAATTTCTTCCCCGCCCGCAGCGCGGTCGGAATGAGGGTGAGGCGCGAGCAAGGCCGGAAAAGCCCACTGGCCTAAGGGTTGACAGCCTTTTGAAGGGCTCACTAGGCTTCGCGTCCCTCAAAGCCCCCTTTGGCGCGGCGTGAGTTGGTTTCGGGCCGGACCGGGCGTTCCGGACGGGGTTTTTGAAGGCAGGCAGCTTTTCATTCAATGTTCGATTTCACATTCAGTCTTCTCGAAGGCGGTCTACCCCAGCAAGGGCGGGTGGTGGTGCTATTCCGTTTCACCACGCCGGCGAAGATCGTCCGCTCGGGAATGCTGAACTTCGACCGGGCCGAGGGGCGTTTTGTCGGCCCGCAGCGCAATCCACAACTGATGGATGCGGCCCTCGAATTCATTCAAGGCCTCGAAGCCGCTTTGCCTGTCGCCGCCCAGCAGCAGATTGCGTGAACCCTGGGGGCCTGAGATCTGGCCGCCCCAGATCTGGTCGAAACGCACCACCGGCCATCGGCGGGGCAACGGATCGGGGCCGAGAGCCGCGTGTTAAAGTAAAGCCTCAACGAAGCGATGCTCGGCGGCTTGGGCCTTGGCGCGACGGCGTCGTTTCCCGAACGATTTCAAGGTGTTTGTTTAGATGTCTTCAGGCAAAGGCAGGGCGATCGCTCCCGCGCAGGGAAAACTCGGAGTTCTACTCCCCGGTATGGGTGCCGTGGCTACCACCTTCATCGCCGGCGTCGAGGCCATCCGCATGGGTCTCGTGAAGCCGGTGGGCAGCGTGACTCAAACCGGCACGATTCGCCTCGGCAAGCGCACCGAGAACCGTTCTCCCCTGGTTCGAGACTTTGTGCCTCTGACCGACCTCAAGGACATCGAGTTCGCCGGGTGGGACTGTTTTCCGGATAACGCCTACGTCGCGGCCAAGAAGGCAGGAGTTCTCCACTACGAGCACCTTCAGGCCCTGAAGCCGTTTCTCGAGACCGTGGCCCCCTGGCCCGCGGTTTTCGATCAGAACTACGTCAAGAAACTGCAGGCCACTCACGTCAAGACCGGCAAGTCCAAGATGGATCTGGCCGAGCAGGTGATGGCGGACATCGAGTCGTTCCGCAAGGAAAAGGGTCTTGCTCGTCTCGTCATGGTGTGGTGCGGCTCGACGGAGATCTACAAGAAGGAAACCGCGGTCCATCAGACCATTGAAGCGTTTGAGCAGGGCCTTGCGGACTCGGACCCCGATATCGCTCCGTCGATGGTCTACGCCTACGCGGCGATCAAAATGGGTATTCCCTACGCGAACGGCGCTCCTAACTTGTCGGCCGATTTCCCGGCGCTCATCGACCTCGCCAAGAAGACCGGCACGCCCATCGGCGGCAAAGATTTCAAGACCGGCCAGACCCTGATGAAGACGATCCTCGCGCCCGGCTTCAAGGCGCGCCTCCTCGGCATGGACGGATGGTTCTCCACCAACATCCTGGGAAACCGCGATGGTGAAGTCCTCGAGGATCCCGAGTCGTTCAAGACGAAGGAAGTCAGCAAGCTGAGCGTTCTGGAGGAAATTCTCCAGCCCCACCTCTATCCCGACCTGTACGGGAAGATCCACCATGTGGTGCGGATCAACTACTACCCGCCCCGCGGCGATAACAAAGAGGGCTGGGACAACATCGACATCTTCGGCTGGATGGGCTATCCCATGCAGATCAAAGTCGATTTCCTGTGCCGCGACTCCATCCTCGCCGCCCCCCTGGTCCTCGATCTGGCGCTCTTCTTCGACCTCGCGAAGCGCGCGGAGATGAGCGGGATCCAGGAATGGCTCTCGTTCTACTTCAAGAGCCCCCAGACCGCTCCCGGTCTGTACCCCGAACACGATCTGTTCATTCAGTTGATGAAGCTCAAGAACACTCTGCGGCACCTGAGGGGTGAAGATCTCATCACCCACCTTGGGCTCGAGTATTACGATTAGGGCGGCCCCCGTGGCCGCCTTGGCGTCGCCCCGGTTTGGGCCGCTCACGAAGGAATCAGAAGGAGATCGATATGGCCGCGCTCGGAGTCGGAGTCGTACTCAAGCAGATCGTGGCCACCTCCGCGGCATGGGAGAACTGTCGCGTACTGCATTCCGATAATGTCGGCATCGCCTTTGAAGTTGAGCGAGCCGTGGCGGACAGTGGCGGCACCATCGAAACCGCCGTTTCTCAGGTCTTTCTGCCGTGGACGAGCGTCAAGCACATCATCATCATGGAGCAGGCGATTTAGCTCACACGTCGCTGTTGCTCCAGATGCAACGCAACCACCGTCTTCGCGTCCTCCATACCCGCTCGGCGAAGCTTTTTCAGGGCATCTTCTGGAGAGAGCGTGAGTATCTCGATCCGTTCATCGGGATCGGGTTCCCCGCGGCTCTCGAATAGGCCGGTCGCCCGGTAGATCGTGACCGTCTCGTCGCAGAAGCCGGGACTCGGGATCAGCTTCAGCAGCCTCTCCCACTTCCGGGCACCCAGGCCCACTTCCTCGCGCAGTTCGCGGCGGGCAGCCTGGAGCGGCGTCTCTCCTCCGTCGATCCGTCCGGCGGGCAGTTCAATGAGCCGTTTCGCGAACGCGCATCGGTATTGCCGGACCAGAGTGACCCGGCCATTCTCGTGAACCGGAAGAATCGCCACCGAGCCCGAGTGCCGGATGATGTCCCGACGAGCGCGCACTCCTCCCGGTTCATCCATCTGTCCGCTTTGAATTGAGAAGACGGGTCCCCGATAGACGGTTTTCATTTGCGGTTCTCTCCCTTGCAGCTTCACTGCCCGTGGTTCCGGAGAAGGGTGCTTAGTTGGTTGAGGTCCTCGGGCCAGGGCTCTTCGAATCGAAGGGCCCGGCCAGTGAGGGGATGGGTGAACCCCAGAATATGCGCGTGCAAAGCGGGCCTCGGAAAATCGGAGACCGCCGCGCGCACCTCCGGGGGCATCCTTGGCGCCATCGCGGAAGCCCCATACGTGGGGTCACCGGCGAGGGGACAGTTGAGTGCGGCCAGGTGTACGCGGATCTGATGGGTCCGGCCGGTGTGGAGAGTGAGGCGGAGGATGCTCGCACCCTGGAGGACCTCCGTCACCTCATAGTCAGTGTGCGCGGCGCGGCCGCCTTTCACCACGGCCATGCGCTGCCGGTTACGCGGATCCCGGCCGATCGGGAGATGCACTGCTCCCCGAGCCGGCCGAGGCGTTCCCAGGCAGATCGCCAGGTAAACCTTGGTCACGGTCCGACCCTGGAATTGCGCGGAGAGGGACTGGTGAGCCTGGTCGTTCTTGGCCACGACCATCAGTCCAGAGGTTCCCCGGTCGAGGCGATGCACGATGCCAGGCCGGGTCACACCACCAATCTGAGAGAGGGTCCCGCAGTGGTCGAGGAGGGCGGCGGCCAGGGTTCCCCTCGAGACCCCGGCGCCGGGGTGGACCACTACGCCGGCGGGCTTCGAGACCACGAGAAGGGAGGCGTCTTCGAACACAATGCGCAGGTCTCCCTTTTCAGGGAGCAGCGTCGAGGGCACGGCGTCGGGGACATTCAGCTCGACCCGGTCTCCCGCACGAAGGCGGGAAGAGGCTTTGGCCGGAGATCCGTTCAGTAGAACCGCCCCCGCTCCTACCAGACCGGCGAGGCGAGAGCGGGAGAGGTCAAGGAAGGCCTCGGCCAGCGCTTTGTCGAGGCGCTGGCCTGCAAGGTGGTCGTCCACCTCGATCCTTCGGGTCGCCGAGGCAGGATCAGATGGATTCGGGCTTGCGCTTGGCAATGATCGGAAGTGCGGCCAGAGTGAGGAAGACCACCACCAGCGCGATGAACTGCGACGTGCTCAAAGCTCCGCCGAACACCGTGCCGCGGGCCACGTCTCCGCGGAAGAACTCGAGGACGAAACGCAGGGCCGCGTAGGCCACGAAATAGAGGGCGGCCACCTGGCCTTCGAACTTCCGCTTTTTCAGAACCGCGAGCAGGACGAACAGGAGGAGGAAAGTGGCAAAGGACTCGTAGAGTTGCGAGGGGTGGAGGGGAATCCCGAGCGGAACGCCGACCAGGGCGTGGGCGTCTTCACTGTGGAACATCACGGACCAGGCTGCGGTTGACGGGGCGCCGAAGCAGCACCCGGCGGCAAAACACCCGAGGCGGCCCACGGCTTGTCCCAGGGCCACCGCGGGGGCCAGAACGTCGAGGGTGGCGAAGAGGGGCAGGCCGTGCTTTCGGATGTACCACCATGCGACCGGGAAGGCGCCGAGCAGGCCTCCGTAGAAGACCCCGCCGCTCTGGAGGACATCAAGGAGGGCCCGGGGACTGAGGCGGTACTGCTCGAAGTCGATGATGACCAGGAGGAGCTTGGCGCCAATGAGCCCGGCGATGATCGAGGCGATGCCGAGGTCCTGGACCTTTTGCGGGTCGAGATTCTGTCGCTTGGCCAGCCGGCCGGCGAGCCACAAGGCCGAAAGCAGTGCCGCTACCAGCAGCACGCCATACATGTGCAGCGAGAACGGACCGAAGCTGCGCCCGGACAGCTCGAATGCGGGGATGGTGAAGAGTTTCGGGAACATGGGGGGGAGTCTGCCTGACGTCAGTGTTTGCGGCCGAGGCTCAAAGGCCGGTGGGCGACGCGTTTGGGGAAGGGGCGGGGGCGGATTCGCGGTGGCGAGGGCGGAAGGAGTCGATGATCAGCAGGACGAGACCGACGCTGATCGCCGAATCGGCCACGTTGTAGTTGGGCCATACGTGGGTGTCCCAGTACATCTTGACGAAATCCACCACGTACCCGAAGCGTAGACGATCGATCAGGTTTCCGATGGCGCCGCCGATCACCAGACTGAGGGCCAGGCGCGGGAGTCGCTCCTCGGGCGGGATGGTCCGGGCGTAGTAGGCGAGGGCGAAAAGCGCCAGACTGCTGAGAAGCGCAAAAAGATACGGCTTGAAGGGGATGTCGGCTCCGGAGAGGAATCCGAAAACGGCACCGGAGTTGCGTACGTGCTGAAGGCTCAGGAGACCGGAGATGATCGGTACGTCTTCGTATAGGGGAAGCCGGCTGATGACCATCCACTTCGTCACCTGATCCAGGATGACGATCGATGCGGGGATGAGAAGGGCCTTCATCAGCTTCGTCCCGCCTGGACCACCGCGGCGCAGCGCGGACAGAGCGCCCGTGAGTCTCCCTCGCCCGCGGTGCGTCCGGCGGTGGAGTAGGTCCAGCACCGCGAACACTTCGCACCTGCGGCCCGCACCACTTCGACCTGGATATCGGGGTGCGCGGACTCTTCGAGGGCGACGACGCTCACGATAAAGAGGTTCGCGAGATTGCCCGGGAAGGGCCCCGGAAGAGCGTCGTGCCCACGCAGCGGGGCGAGAGCGGTCGCCGACCCGCGGATTACCAGGCTTGCTTCGAGGGAGGAGGCGATCATCTTCGAAGCACGCGCGGTTTCGAGCGCTTTCAGTACCGTCTCTCTCGCCGCGAGCAGAGGCTTCCAGGTCTCCAAAATCGCGGCGTCGGGTGATTCGGGTGTTGGGAACTGGCCCTCGTGCACGGTCCCAGGCTCCGACTTGTGGAGCGACTCGTAGATTTCATCGCCGGTGAAAACCAGCAGCGGCGCCATGTACCGGGCGAGACCATCGGCAATTCGGAACATGGCGGCCTGCGCAGACCGTCTTCGTGGGCCATTGGCGGCGTCGCAGTAGAGCCGGTCTTTGAGCACATCCATGTAGAACGCGGACAGTTCGACCGTGCAGTAGTGTACGAGCAGCGTGCTCAGAGCGTGGTAGTCATGATCCTCATAGGCCCGACGGATCCGCGCCTCGAAATCGAGGTGAACCGCGAGGGCGTACTGATCGAGCGGCTCGGTGATTTGATGACCGGCGCGGGGATCGAAGTCGAAGAGATTCGAAAGCAGGAAACGGCAGGTGTTGCGGACCTTGCGGTAAGCCTCGGCCACGCGCTTCAGCAACTCGTCGGAGATGCGCATGTCCTCGCGGAAGTCGACCATCGACACCCAGAGGCGAAGAACGTCGGCGCCGTACTGCTTGATGGCTTTGTCGGCCTCGACCGTGTTGCCGAGACTCTTCGACATCTTGCGGCCTTCACCGTCCATGGTGAAGCCGTGGGTGAGAACCGCCTTGAACGGGGCGTGATCCCGGGTCCCGACGCTGACCAGAAGCGAGGAGTGGAACCAACCCCGGTGCTGGTCCGATCCTTCAAGGTACAGATCAGCCACCGCGGACACCTTCCGGTCGGGATGGGCTTCGAGGGCCGCGTGCAAGGAACCGGAGTCGAACCAGACGTCCAGGATGTCGTTCTCGCGGCGGAAACTGACCCCCGCGCACTTGCGGCACTTGAAGCCTTCCGGCAGAAAGTCGGCCACGTCCCGGGCGAACCAGGCGTCGGCACCCTCTTCATCGAATCTACCGGCCACGAGGGCCAGGATCGCGGCTTCCAGATGCGGTTCTTCGCAGGCCACGCAATAGACGGCGGGGATCGGTACGCCCCACAGGCGCTGGCGAGAGATGCACCAGTCGGGCCGTGCCGCAATCATGTTACGGATGCGGTCTTCGCCCCAGCCGGGGATCCACCGGGTGGCTTTGATCTCCGACAGGGCCTTCTCGCGAAACCCGCGGCGGTCCATGGCGATGAACCATTGCGCGGTGGCCCGGAAGATGACGGCGTTCTTACAGCGCCAGCAGATCGGATAGGAATGGCGGTAAGGGACGGTGGAGACGAGGCGTCCGCGTTCACGGAGGAATTCGGTGATCTTCGGATTGGCGTCCCAGATCTTCAAGCCCGCGAAGTGTTCAATATCCGCGGTGAAGAAGCCGCGGTCGGTTACCGGGCAATCAACTTCGAGACCGTATTTGACGCCGGTGTCGTAGTCGTCGGCGCCGTGCCCGGGGGCGGTGTGGACAATCCCGGTGCCCGCATCGAGAGTCACGTAGTCGGCGAGGACGCCGGGCGACGTCCGATCGATCCACGGATGGCGGAAGTCGAGTCCTTCGAAGGCATCGCCTTTGATGGTGGCGATGGGGTCGCCCAGGCTCAACGCCGCCACCGTCCGAGAGCGTGACGAGGTGGCTTCTTTGAGGCCGGTGGCGATGATGGCGATCGGCCCGCCCGGCGTTTCTCCATAGAAGCCGTACTCGAGTTCAGGGTTAAAGGCGAGACCGCGGTTGGCGGGAAGAGTCCAGGGAGTGGTGGTCCAGGTGATGGCGTGGACGTTCCTTCCCGCGACGCCAGGTAAGCGGGCCGCGAGGGCCGCCACGCCCGCCGCACTCAGCGGGAAACCTACGTCGATGGACGGAGAGATGTGATCCTCCTCGTACTCAATCTCCGCTTCGGCGAGTGCGGTTTTGCACGAGAGGCACCAGTGGACCGCTTTGCGCGCCTTATAGACGAGATCACGCTCGACGAACTTCGCGAGCGTACGCACGATCGTCGCCTGGTACGACTTTGCCATCGTGAAGTAGGGGTGAGTCCACTCAGCGGATACGCCCAGGCGCTCGAATTCCTCGCTCTGGATCCCCACGAATTTCTGGGCATGCGCCTGGCAGGCGTTTCGGAAGGCCACCGGCGAAAGCTCGTTCTTTTTCGAACCCAGGCTCTTGTCGACCTGCAACTCGATGGGCAGACCATGGCAATCCCAGACCGGGGTGAAAGGCGCATCAAAGCCGAGCATGGAACTGCGCTTCAGGGACAGGTCCTTAAGCGTTTTGTTGACGATGTGGCCGAGGTGGATGTGACCGTTCGCATACGGCGGGCCATCGTGAAGGATCCACTGAGGTTTGCCCTTGCGGGCCTCGCGTACCCGGGCGTATAGATTTCGGGCTTTCCAGGCGGCAAGCCGCTTAGGTTCCGAATCCGGCAGATTCGCCTTCATCGGAAAAGCGGTCTGCGGCAGGTTCAGGGTGGTCTTCCAGTCGTTGGCGTCGCTCATTACAATCCGCCGATTCTCTCAGATCGTGAAGTCCTGCCAGAATCCTCCATCATGAAGTCTTCATTTCGGATGAGTTCCAGACGCATTCTGGCCCTTCTCGCCGCGTTCTTGATCGGGGGCCTCTCCTCCTGCGCCTCGACCGAAGAGTGCGGCACGTGTTCGGGCGACGCCGACTGTCGCGCGGGCTTCTTTTGTTCCACGTTCTCCGACGGCACCAGACGGTGCTCCTCGGGCATTGGGGATACGACCTGCGGTAAGAAGTAAGCGAAGGGGCCTCCCGACGGGGGGGGGCGCTTAGGCTGATACCGGACAAACATGCCAGAGTTCCGACCCATGGGTGCCAGACGTGTTCTGGTGGCCCAGTCCTATTTCCTGAACTTCGATCCCAAGCTAAGGGATGCGGGGAAGCCTGTGCCTCCTCTTGGTTCCCTGATCTGCGCGGCGGTGCTGCGCGCGCGGGGTTTCGAGGTGGCATTCTTCGATGCCATGCTGGGCACGTCGCCCGAGGACTGCGCGGAGATCATGGACCGCGAAAGACCGGGCACTCTCGTGATCTTCGAGGACAGCTTCAATTACCTCTCGAAGATGTGCCTCGAGCGGATGCGGGAAGCCGCTTCGCGGATGATCGCCCTCGCGAGCGACCGGAAGGTCCGGGTGGTGGTGGCGGGATCGTCCGCCACCGACGATCCAGAGTTCTTCCTGCGTTCAGGGGCGTCGGCGGTCGCCATGGGAGAAGCCGAATTCTCCGTGGCCGAATGGCTGGAGGCTGGTGTGGCCGAAAGGCCCGCACTTCCGGGCATCGTGACCGTAGACTCCCAGGGCCGCCTGGTCAGGGGTGCCGTGCGGCCACCGATCCGCGACCTGGATCAGTTGCCTATGCCGGCCTGGGACCTCATCGACGTGGAGCGGTATCGACAGGCCTGGATGAGTCGCCATGGGCGGTTCGAGCTGCCCATGGCCACAAGTCGTGGGTGTCCCTTTCATTGCAACTGGTGTTCAAAGCCGATCTGGGGTCAGCGTTACAACTCCATGTCTCCCGCCCGGGCCGCCCGCGAGGTGGAAGTGCTACAGGGCCTCGGGGCGACCCACCTCAACTTCCTCGACGACATCCTGGGCCTCAAGCCAGGGTGGGTTGAGGAGTTTGGAACGGAGGTACGGAGACGGGGGCCCACGATTCCGTTCCGCTGTCTCTCCCGCGCGGACCTGCTGGAAGCGGACTTCGTCGCATCTCTTGCCGGCGCTGGTTGCGAAATGGTCTGGATCGGCGCCGAGTCGGGTTCGCAGTCGGTACTCGATGCCATGGAAAAGGGCACCACCGTCGAGTCGATCCGCAACTCGGCCACCCGTCTTCGGCGAGCCGGGATCAAGGTGGGCTTCTTCATCCAGTTCGGCTATCCCGGTGAGACCCGAGGCGACATCGACGCGACGCTGGCCCTGATCGACGACGTACTTCCTGACGACATCGGAATCTCGGTTTCGTACCCGCTCCCCGGTACTCCCTTTTATGACCGGGTTCGACACGAGATGGCCGGCAGCACTCACTGGCAGGATTCGGGCGACCTCGCGATGTTGTTCCGGGGGCCGCATGGAACGGGCTTCTACCGCCTGCTCCACACCCATGCCCATGCGAGATTCCGACTGGGCCGGGCTCTGCGCGGCGGGGCATCAAACTTGATGACCAGGGGCCTTCAGATCCTGCGGCAGGGCCTGGTTCGGGCGGTGACCGGCACCGCACTTTCGGTCCTGAGCCGCAACCGAACCCCCACGCGGTCCCTGGCTCCGGGACGGTCGCGCGAGGAAGCCTCGGTTCCCGGGGAACGCGAACGAGGATGAGGCCCGACGTTCTACTGTCCCACGGATACTTCCTGGCCCTGGATCCGCTGGAGCAGAAGGGGATGCGGCCGTATCCGCCCCTCGGACTGCTGTACCTGTCCGCCTATCTGAAGAAGGCGGGCTATGAGGTTCAGGTGTTCGACTCCACATTCTCAACCCCCGAGGAACTCATCAAGACTCTGCAGTCCTCAATGCCCAAGCGGCTGGGGCTTTACGCGAATCTGATGACTCGGGCCCGGGTGGTGCGCCTGATCGAAGCCTCGCGAAACCTGGGGATCCCGGTGATCGTCGGCGGCCCGGATGCATCGGGCAATGTCGAGCAATACCTTGAACACGGGGCGTCCGCGGTGGTCCGCGGGGAAGGGGAAGTGACGCTTGAAGAGTTGCTTCGTCGCTGGGTAGAGACCGAACCGCCGCGAGGCGTGGCGGGAACCAGTGTCCGCGCGGCCGGCGAGATTCTCCACGCTCCCGATCGGGCCTTGATTCCGTCTCTTTCGAGTCACCCCTGGCCAGATCGCGAGGCGATCCGGATTGAGCCCTATCTGGAGGCCTGGCGGCAGAAGCACGGGTACGGTTCGGTGTCTTTGACCACCGCGCGCGGGTGTCCGTACACCTGCAGGTGGTGTTCTCGTGCGGTGTACGGTGAGAGTCATCGGAGAAGGCCGGTCGAAGATGTGGTCGCCGAGATCGAGTTCATTCAGCGCCGATACGCTCCCGAGCGGCTGTGGTTCGTGGACGACGTCTTCACGATTCACCGCGGCTGGATCCTGGACTTCGCGGCGCGAATGAAGGCGCGGGGGTTACGGATTCCGTTCGAGTGCATCAGTCGGGCCGAACGGGTGGACGATGCGGTCGCCGACGCCCTTCTCGATCTTGGCTGCTTCCGAATATGGATTGGATCGGAGAGCGGATCGCAGCGGATCCTCGACGCCATGGAACGGCGCGTGCGGGTTGAGACCATTCAGCACGCCACAAGGCGGTTGAAGAGTCGTGGTATCGAGGTGGGTTTCTTCATCATGGTTGGCTATGAGGGGGAAGAGGAACAGGACATCGTGGCCACCGTGGATCACATTCGCCTGAGCGCGCCGGACGTCGTGCTCACCACAACCGCCTACCCTATCCACGGAACGGCTTATGCCGGCGACCTGGCGGATCGGGCGGTAAATCAGACGCCGTGGGCGCTCACTTCGGACCGGGAGACGGTGGTGAAGGGACGGAGGTCGCGGCGCTACTACGATGCCGCAAGGGCCTGGATCGAGAACGACGCCGAGGCCCATAGTCTGCGCGGTCGGGGCCGATCTCTGGAGGCCTTGAAGCCCGCGATGAAAGCCGGTTGGGCGAGGCTGCGCATGCGCCTTTCGGCCGGGGAGAGACAGGCGTGAGCGAAGGTTACATAAATCCGGGGGCGCGCATGGAGGATGCTGGTGCGGCGCCGGGAGACATCGAGCGGGCGGCCTCCGCACGTGACGCATCCCTCGGAAGTGCGATGCGGCTAGCCGCGGAGATCGTGGTCCGCATCTCCTCGATCGTGGCGACGCTATGGCTGACCCGGTCGCTGGGGGTCTCGACGTTTGGGACTCTGGTGCTTGCCCTTTCAATTGGGCTCATCGTCGCGGAGTTGTGCGATCTTGGTTTGAACGCCATCGTGGTACCGCTCATCGTGCGCAGCCGGCGCAACCTTCGAGTGATTTTTGCCCTGAAGGCGACCATGACTCTGGGCGTAGCGGTGTTAAGTGTGGTCCTCATTCCGCTCGCCGCCCACGTCTCCGGATTGAGTCTTCAGGTCCTCACGCTATGCATGATTCACTTCCTGGGAGCCACCTGGATCGAAATCTCTGGCTCCGCCTTGCGGGCCCTCGGCCGGCGAGCCGATGAGGCGCTCTTGTTGTTCACATTCCGATTTGCTCTGGTCGCGTGCGTTGTGACCGCACCGTTCGGTCTTAGTCTTCGCGGGGCGGCGGTGTCGTATGCGATCGCGATAGCCCCCGCGATCGTGCTTTCGGCGATTCTGGTCCGGGCTCGATCCGGGGTGGATGAAGGCGCGCCCCCGGCGACGACCGTCCAGGGGATTCTTCGTTACGCGGCCCCCATGGGCGTGAACGGCTATCTTGCGATCTTCTCAACTCGAGTGGAACTGTTTTTGCTGCAGGCCTTCCAGGGGGCGGGTGCTGTGGGCCTTTTCGGAGGCGCGATCAAAATCGTTGAATCTTTGCTGACCCTGCCCGCCGCCATCGCGGCCGGCGCCCTGCCCTCGGTGGCCCGCGATTCGCTGAGAGGGTCGCGGGGCGCGGCGCAAGGGACTTTCGGTCTGGTGGTTTGGCTGGGGGTGCCGTGTGCGGTGGGTCTCGCCCTGTGCGCGCCCGGTGTTCTGGCCATCCTGGGCCCAGGCTTCGTGGACGGAGCCCAGGCCCTTCGCGTTCTCGCGGTGGCGATGTTCCTGTGTTTTGGGAACGCGGCACTGTTCAACATCCTCATCGCGGCCGGGCAGACCGCGATTGTGCCGCGTCTTACCGCGATGCGGGTGAGCGTCGCCGCGGGACTCGGGCTGCTGCTCGTTCCGTTCCTTGGCCTGTCCGGCGCCGCGCTTTCTTTCACGGGAGCCGAGCTGTTGTTGTTTGTGTCACTGGTAAGACACACTCGCGGCCATGCCTGCATCGAAGTGGCCCGACCGCTGATACCGGCGATCGGGGCCTGTATCCCGATGGCGTTGTTTCTGATCGCCTGGCCGCTGCCCCTCGGGCCTCAAGTGGTGATCGGGGCCATCTTGTTTGCGGCGTCCGGGGCTTCCTTACTGTTCCGTGGGGCGGAAGCGAACGGACTCGCGTGAGCGGGCTCCTCCCGGGCGACTCCGCTCCCGTCCAGGGCCTGGACGCTCTGGAGCGGGGGATCCTCTGGCCGGTGGTTTACGCGTCGGTGTTCGACGCTCCCATCAAGACCGCCGAGCTTCGATCCCGCATCGTCGGTGCCAGCGCTTCCGAAAGTCAGATGCGCCGCGCGCTGGAGGGTCGGCTCAAGGGTCTGGTCCGCGAAACGGGAGGGAGGGTCTGGCTCGCTTCGACCGAATCCACGGAGATGGCGCTCCGGTGGGAGATGAGGGCGCAGGCCACGGCAGACCTGCTGAGTCGTCATCGCGCGATTCTTAGTTTCGTTCGACGGCTGGCCGGGGTTCGTTTTGCCGCATTGTCGGGAGGTTGCGCGCACGACTCGGCGGACGATGGCGACATCGACATCTTCGCGGTGACGGACCAGGGAGTTTTGTGGAGGACCCTGCTGGTGGCGACGCTCGTGTCCAAAGCCCGGGGCTGGCGCCGCGTCCTCTGCCTCAACTACATGGTGGACGAAACCGCGATGGCTCTGCCCTGGCGCGACTTCTACGCTGGTTTTGAGCTGATCAGCCTGAGGCCTCTGACCGACGAGACCGGGTTTGAGGATCTGCTTCGGGCGAACCCCTGGGTGGAGCCGATCTTCCCCAATTTCCTTCCGTCAAGGGCTCGCGTGCAGAATCCGCCCCACACGAAACGACCGGCCGCATCGAGAGCCTCTCTTCTCG
Organism: uncultured Acidobacteriota bacterium; assembly: GCA_964520805.1. Classification (GTDB taxonomy): domain Bacteria; phylum Acidobacteriota; class Vicinamibacteria; order Fen-336; family JAGNNV01; genus JAGNNV01. The sequence continues at coordinate 18,561 of CAZFQH010000005.1, forward strand.
AGGTCACCGCCCGAATGATCCAAAGACCCTACCTCCGTCATCGTCTCCCGGAAAGTCCGGGGGTGGAGCTTTCGGAACATGTCGTGAGACTTCACACCACGGATCACCGCCCCCGCCTGAGGGGACTTTTTCAAGACGCTCTGCAGAAGGTCGGATTGGAAGCGCCGCCATGGATCTAGAGACCCAACCCCAGGTTCGCGCGCATGCGGGTTCTTGGATTTCCGCGCTGTGTTGTCCCGAATGCGGCGGCCCACTGAAGGAGGCGTGGGGCGGACTCGAGTGCAGCCGGGAGGAGGCGTTCTTCGCCACCCTCGCAGGAGTGCACCGCCTTCTGGGTCATGAGCGTCAGGCCGAACTCGCCGCGGCCACTGCCTTCTATTGCCGCGTGCGGGCGGACGAGGGTTTCCAGCATTCCTCAGATCTGCCCAGGGTTCCGAGGCGTCATGCCCAGGCCAGAATCTGGAAGCAGCGGGCCCGTCATTTCGGCCGGTTTCTGGACTGGCTGTCCCGTGAACGCCCCAAGGCTCAGGCGATTGTCGACGTGGGAGCGGGTTGTTGTTGGGCGGCTCAGCGTCTGGCCGAGCGAGGCCACTCGGTCGCCGCGGTTGACATCAACCTCGATTGCCACGACGGATTGACCGCCCTCGGTGAGGATCGCGGGCCCGGGCCCGCGATCGAACGCATCGAGGCGGACATGGAGTTTCTTCCGCTCGCCGCGGATTGCGCCGACGTGGTGCTGCTGAACGGCGCGCTTCACTATGCGCGCTGTCCCCAGAACGTGGTGGCGGAAGCTCGCCGCATTCTCAAGCCCTCCGGGAGCATCGTGATTCTGGACTCGCCGATCTATCGCCGTTCGGCCGATGGGGAGGCGATGGTGAAGAAGAAACGGAAGGACTTCCTCAATCGCTACGGCTATGCGCCCTGCCGGGATGCCGCCTCCGGCTATTTCACGGTGTCAGAACTCAGCCAGCTGCTCGAGCGCAGCGGTTTCGACGTTCGCCTCGTGGGCTGGCCCAGCCGTCTCCGCGAAATGGGTCGCGATATCATCGAGACCTTCCGGCACGGGCGCAGAACCGCGCGATTCCCGATGATTGTCGCCCAAAGGCGGCAGGCCTGAGCGCCTCCCCGGCGTCTGCTCCGTTCGACGCCCTGGCGGCGAGCTACGACCGCTCCTTCGGAGCCTCGCCCACGGGCCGGCTGTTTCGCTTTCGCCTGGCCGAGCGCGTGTCTAAGGTGGCGGCTCCGAGTTCCCGTATTCTCGACATCGGTTGCGGTACCGGCGAAGATGCGATCTGGCTGGCCGCGCAGGGGCACAGGATCCACGGGATCGACGAGTCGCCCGGCATGATCGAGGTCGCGCGAGGGAAAGCCGCGCGATATGCATCGACGGCCACGTTCGAGTGCCGCCCGCTCCAGAGTCTGGACTCGCAATCGCCGGGTTTCGATGTGGTCATCTCGAACTTCGGCGCACTCAACTGCGTTCCGCTCGACCTCTGGACCGACCGGGTCAAGTCTGTTCTGACTTCCGTCGGCCGAGGTCTCGTGGTTTTGATGGGGCCCCGCCCGATGCCGGCGAAGCTTCGACGCCCGTCGGAGATGGAGAGCCGAGGGCCAGTCGCCGAGGTATCGGTTGGGGGCGCTCCAATTTCGGTCGAATACCCCGAGGCCCACACCGTGCGGCGCTCCCTGAACCGATTCGCGACCGTGGACCGGGTCGAAGCGCTGGGGTGCCTGGTTCCAGGCCCACAGTATGTGGATTTCGCGCGCCGGTGGCCGATTCTTGTTGGCCTTTTGGCCATGGCGGAATGCCTGCTCCGGACCGCCCCCCGTTTTCGTAATCGCGGAGATCACACTCTGTTCGAGTTCACGATCCGATGATCCCGCGGGACCTTCGGCTTCTCGTGCTCCACGTCTCCAATCGGTGCGATCAAGCCTGCGCGCACTGTTCGATTTGGGAGCAGCACGGGGGCCGCGCCAAGCGGGAACTGGGGCTGAGCGAGCGAAGGGACATCCTGCGAGAGGCTCACCGCCTCGGGACGCGAGCGGTCCTGTTCACGGGCGGGGAACCGCTGCTGTGTGATCACCTCGAGCCCTTGGTTCGCGACGCCCGCAGCCTGGGTTTGTTGGTGCAGATCGCCACCAACGGCCTGGGCCTGGCCCGCGCCGGCTCGTGGCTCGCGCTGGCCGACGAGGTCTATGTCAGCATCGAGGGAGCAAAGGAAACCCACGACGCGGTGCGCGGCCCGGGTGCCTTCGCGCGCTTGGGCGCCTCCATCTCCTCGGTGCGGGACCTGACCGCTCAGCCGCGTCTCATCGGGCGATCCGTAATCTCTCGAAGGAATGCCGCTTCGATGGTTGAAACGGTCGACGCCGCCCGGGCCCTCGGCCTCGATGCGCTCTCGTTCCTTCCTGTTGACGTTTCGAGTCCGGCCT
>CAZFQH010000005.1:21003-27762 GCA_964520805.1 uncultured Acidobacteriota bacterium
CGGCCTTTGGCGGCGATCCTTCAAGGCGAGGATCGCTTCGGCCGGGCGTCGATGAAGTCGCGGCCTTGAGGCTCGGGATCGCGCGGTTGGAGAAAACCGGCCAGACCGCCGACTTTGTCCTCGAAGATGGGCCAAAATTACGGGCGATGGCTGATGGATTTCTCTCGCACGCCGTGGCCGCGACGCCGCGCTGCAATGCCCCGGAGTGGTCCTCCGTGGTCGAAGTGGACGGAGTCGTTCGTCCGTGTTTCTTTCAGCCGACAGTGAGCCCCGCCGCAGGCTCCGGTCTTCGAACGGTTCGGGAGTCCGCCGAGTACGCTCGCGCTCTGCACGGGCTCGGCCCCGGGAACCCGATCTGCGCGACCTGCGTCTGCCCTAAATACCTCCCCGGAGTCTCCTCGATCACCGCGCGCGTAGCGGCAGTGCTTTCAAGAATCCGGCCGCGGCGCGAGGCGCCTTCCGCGTGAAGAAACCTCGCGTCCTCCTCTACAACCCGAGAGGGGAGAGTCACATCCTGCCCCTGGCGCTGATTCACATCGGCTCGATGTTGCCCGAGTTCGATGTTCAGGTCATCGACGGCCGAATCGAGATCACCCCGGAGTCAACCCTCGCGGAACTCTCCGATGGCGCCGTATGTCTTGGCGTCACCGTTCTGACCGGCAAGCCGATTCTGGACGCTTTGCGCGCCAGTCGCGCGGTAAAGCGGCGCAACCCCTCTCTCCCCGTTATATGGGGCGGGTGGCATCCCTCCCTTCTCCCCGAACAGTGCCTGGCTTCACCCGCCGTGGATGTCTGCGTGAGCGGTCAGGGCGAGGAGACCTTCCGGGAGATCGTGCAGCGGCTCTCGGCCGGCCAGGCCCTCGACGGCGTAGGCGGTATCGCCTTCAAGCGCGACGGTGTGGTGGTTCAGAACCCGCCACGGCCTTTCCAGAGCGTCAATTCGTTTCCACGCGCCGACTTCGGGCTGGTGCCCATGGAGAAGTACTTCGCTCATCGCAAGGCGCGGCGTCTCGACTATTGCTCGTCGCAGGGGTGTCCGTTCGAGTGCGCCTTTTGTGCGGACCCCATGGTCTATAAGCAGCGCTGGAGTGGCCTTGCCGCACCTCGGGTCGTAGCGGAGCTTGCCGAGCACAAGGCGCGGTATAGGCTCGACCAGGTGTTCTTCAACGACGACAACTTCTTCACCGATCTGAAGCGCGCAGAAGCAATCGCCCGCGGCCTGATCGACGTGAAAGCGAAGGTGCAGTGGTTTGGCACCGGCCGCGCGGACCTCCTCTGCCGAATGACCCCGGCGCAGTTCGACCTCATGCGCGAAAGCGGCTGCTACAAGGTCAACGTCGGCGCCGAGAGCGGCTCCCGCGAGGTGTTGGAGAACATTAAGAAGGGGACTCTGGTGGAGGAGGTCATCGCGGCCGCCGAGATGCTGAAGCGGGCCGGCATCGGGGCGCGCTTTTCCTTCATCGCCGGTTTTCCGAACGAACCGGCATCATCGCTCGCCGAGACCTACCGCACAGTCAAGGCCCTCAGAAAGATCGACGGTGGTTTCGAGACTCCGATCTATTTTTACGCGCCCTATCCCGGCACCGAGCTGTCGACCCGGATGCCTGCCCTGGGTTTCGAGCCGCCCAAGCGACTTGAAGACTGGGAGCAGGTTGACCTCGATCACTCGATCGGTCCGTGGATCTCCGAGCCGGTTCGCAAGTTCGTACCGCGCTACAACTTCTACATCCGTCACGCGTTTGAGCCGGCCTCGGGCGGATTCGGAAAGCGGGTGGCCCGGTGGTTCGCCAGGAAGCGCGTTCGGTTCGACTTCTATCGGTTCGACTTTGAGCGTCGGTTAGTGGATCTCTCGAAGCGACTCCGAACCGGGGTCGAGGCGCGCCAGCAGCCGATGATTGCGGAGGACTAGTCGTGGGCGTGCCCCCCAAACCGGTGGTGCTCTTTTTTCCGTCCTACTATTCGGATGAAGCGGCCCCGCCCCTGGCCCTGATTCACCTCGCCGCACCTCTGGTTGCGAGTGGGCATGAGGTACGAATTGTCGACTCGGCGGTCGAGGCGGATCCCCAGAACGCGGTGCTGAAGGCCCTTGACGGAGCCTGCGCTCTCGGGGTCAGCATGGTGACGGGGCCGATGATCACGGAGGGGGTAAAGGTGGCGGCGGTGGTTCGGGCGGCGCGTCCGGAACTGCCCATCGTCGCCGGTGGCTGGCATCCTTCGATTCTGCCCGAGCAGACCCTGAAGTCGCCGCTCTTCGATGCCGTGGTCAAGGGCCAGGGTGAGATAACCCTGCTGGAGATCGTGGAGCGTTGGAATTCCGGTGAACGCGACCTCACCGGAGTGGCGGGCTCGTTCTTCAAGCGGGGGGGGGAAGTGGTGGGCAATGCCCCTCGCGGATACACCGACATCAATGCCCTTCCGCGGCGCCCGTTCGAGATCGTGGATTTCGAGCGCTACGCGAAGAAATGTCATGGCTTCCGGTGGATTCTCTACTGCTCGTCGCATGGCTGCCCGTGGGATTGCTCCTACTGCTCGAACGCTTCGGTCTATGGCCGGAACTGGAAGCCACTTCACGCGGATCAGACCGTCGACGAGATGGCGGAACTAGCCTCCAGGTACTCGCTCGACGTCATCGACATCATCGACGACAACTACCTCGTGCGCCGCGACCGGGCCACGGAGATCGCCGAAAAACTGCTGCTGAAGGGCACCCGCTTCGAGTACTTTATTCAGACCCGGACCGATCAGATTGATCGTCTCAGTGACGGGGAACTGCGCCTTCTGCGCCGGAGCGGTCTCAAGCGGATCTTCTTCGGCATCGAGTCGGGTTCGAAGCGAGTCCTGAAGACCGTCAACAAACGACTGGATCTCGAAACCGCGTACCGGACCGCCGAGCGATGCCACGCGGCCGGTGTCGAGGCGTCCTTCAATCTGATCTTCGGCCTGCCCGGAGAGGAGGCCGAGGACCTCAAGGACACGATCGCGATGGTGGATGCGATTGGGCGCCGCAACCCCGACGCGGCTTTCTTCACCAACATCTTCTCGCCCTATCCGGGTTCACCCATTTTCCCGGAGGCGGTTCGGCTGGGGGTTCGCGAGCCCGCGTCGCTCGAGGAATGGGCGGCTTTCTACCCGAAAATCCAGACGCTGCCGTGGCTCAAGGGGAAAGCTCATGCGCGGATTCAGAGGATCCGCGACTACATCAGGATCGGCTACTCCGCGCGCAAGATGGTGGTGCATCGGCCCGCCGGTTTCAAGGATCTGGTCCGGCGGATCCTTCAGGGGCTCGCCCGCTCCCGGTTGAGACGGCTGGCCGTGGGCTTCCCGGTTGAGGTCTGGGCCCTGCGGCTGTGGAAGCACCTGAAGTCCCGTTGGGGCTCGGCCGAGCCGGTCGTCATCAATTGACTCTCTCCCTCGGCGACCAGGGGGCCTGATGCGGATTCTTCTGTACAACCCGAAGTCGAACACCGCGGGGAAGCGGATCCTGCCGTTTTCGCTCCTCGCGATCGGGGCCATGCTGGAGGGGGAGTTCGAGTTCGAGATCATCGACGGCAACGCGGAAGAAGACGCGAACGCGGCCCTCGGCCGCGGCCTGAGGGCCGGAGCTACGATTGTGGGTATGAGCGTGATGCCCGGCCCTCAACTCGAGGATGCGTTCGCCCGGACCCGCGCCCTGCGCGCGGCCCACCCTCACGTAGTGTTGATCTGGGGCGGGTACTTCCCGACCGAACATACGGAAGCCTGCCTGACCGGGGGCTTTGTCGACTACGCGATTCGCGGTCATGGCGAGTTCGCGATTCAGGGACTTCTGAGGACAATCGCGTCGGGTCAGAACCCGAGGGAGGCGCCGCCGTCTGAAGGAGTGGCATTCCGGAGAACCGACGGGACGTTGGCGAGCGGGCCGGTGGCGGGAGTCCCGAACGTCGAGGCCTTGCCGCCCTTTCCTTTTCATCGCCTGGAGATGGACGCCTATCCACGGCCAACTTTCCTCGGCCGACGGACGCTTGGGTATCACTCGAGCTACGGATGTCCGTTCCTCTGTAACTTCTGCGGTGTGGTGAGCCTTGCCGCTGGTCGTTGGCGGGCCCAGTCCGCCACTCGAATCGAGCAGGCCCTGCGACGGTACCGCGATGAATGGTCGGTGGACGCCGTCGAGTTCTACGACAACAACTTCTTCACTCACGAGGAACGGTGCCGGGAGATTGCGGAGCGGATCGACGGGTTTGGCTTCCAGTGGTGGGGCGAAGGCCGAATCGATACTCTGCTCAAGTTCTCCGACACGACGTGGCAGACGATGGTGCGTAGCGGCCTCAGGATGATTTTTCTGGGAGCCGAGTCGGGTTCGCGCGAGACTTTGGCGCGCATGGACAAGGGAGGCACCCTCACCCCCGAGATGACTCTCGATCTCGCGGCTCGCATGCGCTCGCTCGGGGTTGTTCCCGAGTTCTCGTTCGTCCTCGGAAATCCTCCGGACCCCGCCCGGGATATCGAGCACACCCTGGCCTTCGTTCGTCGGGTCAAGAAAGCTCATCCCGAGGCCGAGATCATCCTGTATCAGTACACGCCGGTTCCGGTGCCGGGCGCGTTGCTGGACTCCGCCGCGGGGAAAGGCTTCACGTTTCCGCGGACCCTCGAAGAGTGGACGTCCTCCAATTGGGGGGAGGTCTCGCGGCGGCGCTCGGACCGACTGCCGTGGATGGCGAGGAGGGATCGGACGCGGGTCAGAAACTTCGAACGGGTGCTGAACGCGTATCACCCCACCACGACCGATCCACGTCTCTCGGGATGGCGTCGCGGGGTTCTTCGAGCATTTTCATCCTGGCGCTACGCGACCGGCTTCTACTCGGCCCCGTGGGAACTCCGCGCCTTGCAGAAGCTCTTCCGGTATCAGCGGCCGGAGACCGCGGGGTTCTAGTGTCCTTCACACGGCCCGCGCTTGCCGCCCTGGTGTCGGCGATGATCCTCGCCGCGACTGAGGCGGTCGCCGGGTACCCGCGGCCATCGAGCGCGGCTTTGGCCTTCTTCGTATGGGCGGGTGTCGTCTATTTTCCCGCAGCTCTGCTGGGGGCGCTGGTCGGCTTTCTTCTGTCGCCGGCAAGAGGCCTCGATCTCTGGCTTTCTTTCCTGATCGGCGCGCTCAGGCTGGTTCCAAACCTCGCAACCGCGAGCGAGTTGCAGGACTGGGCCTCGCTCATCGCGGTCCCCGTCGCCCTGGTCCTCATTTGGGGACTCGCCAGGTGGGCTGAGCCCCGCACTGGCTCGCCTCCCTTTCTATTCGCACTGACCGTGGGCGTCGTTCTGCCCATTCTCGGCAGCAGATTTGCCCCGGCCGTACTCGCACCACGGCTTTGTGGAGCTGATCGGGCGAGGCTGTTTGGGGTACTGGCGGGGCTTCTCGCTTTCGCTCTGCTCCGGGGCTTCGTAGCTCGCTGGCCAAAGGCCGGTCTGGTCTTTCTGCTGGGGCCGGTGATCAGTGTGGCCCTTTGGAACCGCGGGACGATGTCGGCTCTCCCGGTACCTTCGCCGACTTCGGGTGCCAGTCATCCCGACATCGTGCTGATCGTATTGGATACCGTTCGCGCGCGGTCGCTGCCTCCTTATGGCCACGACCGTTCCACCATGCCCCGTCTGATCGACTTCGCCGGGCAGGCGACCACATTCACGCGGGTTTGGACGAACGGCTCCTGGACGCTTCCCGCGCACGCCTCCCTCTTCAGCGGTCTTCGCCTGGGTCGTCATCGCTATGACTCCGGCTTCGCTGCCCACGACCGTGCCTCACCGGACCTCTTCCTGGCCGAGAGGCTGCGTCGTGCGGGATACTCGACTGCCGCCTCGGGAGCAAACTTCGGCGTCTTTGGCCGCGGGGAGCCTTTGCTCAGGGGATTCGAGCAGGTAGACATCGAACCGCTTCGACCCTTCGCGTTCAGGCCCTGGTTCTTCGAGATCATCGCGCGGTTCCCACGTGGTCTCCTGCGACCCCTGGCCGCGAGGTTTCCTGGACCATCGATGAGAGCGCCGTGGGTCGTCGACAAGGCGCTCAAGTTCTGGCGGCGGCCCGAGGACCGTCCGCGATTTCTCTTCGTCAATCTGATGGAAGCACACCTTCCCTGGATTCCAGACCCCAAAGACCTCGGCCGGTTTGGGCCGGTCGGTCTCTCCCTGGAAAAGGAGCAAACGGAGGTACTGGGCCGCTACCTGAAGCAGGGTCGCCCGACTTCGGAAGAAGCGGCACTCCTCCGCGCTCGGTACCACGAGGCCCTCTACACCATGGACCAGAGCCTGGACAATCTTCTGCGGGACATCACCGCGGGACCGCGTGGTGCGAACACAGTGGTCGTCATCACGTCGGATCACGGCGAGTCGCTCGGCGAGCACGATCGCTTCGGCCATCGCACTTCCCTGGATGAGGAAGTGGGTCGCATTCCTCTTTTCATCCGAGGCCCTGGGCTCAAGCCGGGTTCCATCAGCGAGGCGCTGGTGGAATCGGCGGATGTCTTTGGCTATCTGGCGGGCGTTGCCGGCCTCAAGGTCGAATCCGGTCTCGACGCCCTCCCGCTGGGCGAACGGCGAGAGGTTGTGATGGAGCACCGGCCCGGGCCCCAGGGCGCGCTCCCCGCGAGTTATCCGCGGGGCGACTTGTCGGCTCTTGTGGACTGGCCGTACAAGTACATCGAGGGCGGGGGGGCAGGAAGGCTGTTCGATCTTTCGATTGACCAAGGGGAAGCGGAGGATCTGGCCATGAAGCAGCCGACCCGTGCGGAC